>NZ_JBIUWQ010000043.1:0-53842 GCF_044743525.1 Pseudomonas sp. NPDC087598
GACCGAAGCCCTGGTGTCCATCGACTTCAACTCGGCGCGCGCCACCACCGGCTGCGCCTTCGATGAAACCGCCCTGCAGACCTACCTTGAAGCCGCCGAAGAAATCTCCCGTCAGTTGCGCCTGCGCGACATCGGCGGCCTGATCGTCATCGACTTCATCGACATGACCGCTGCCTCGAACCAGCGCGCCGTGGAAGAGAAAGTCCGCGAATGCCTGGAAGCCGACCGCGCTCGCGTGCAGATCGGCCGTATCTCGCGCTTTGGCCTGCTGGAAATGTCCCGTCAGCGTCTGCGTCCTTCGCTGGGCGAAAGCAGCGGCATCGTCTGCCCGCGTTGCAACGGCACTGGCATCATCCGTGACGTTGAATCGCTGTCGCTGGCGATCCTGCGTCTGATCGAAGAAGAAGCCCTGAAAGACCGTACCGCCGAAGTTCGCGCACAAGTGCCGATCCCGGTGGCCGCGTTCCTGCTCAACGAAAAACGCAACTCGATCACCAAGATCGAACTGCGCACCCGTGCTCGTATCGTCATACTGCCGAACGATCACCTGGAAACCCCGCACTTCGAAGTTCAGCGTCTGCGTGACGACAGCCCGGAAGCCGCGACCAACCAGTCCAGCTACGAAATCGCTGCTGCCGCTGCCGAAGTCGAGGAAGTCCAGCCAGCCGCTGCGACCCGCACCCTGGTTCGCCAGGAAGCCGCGGTCAAGACCGCTCCGGCCCGTGCCAACGCTCCGGTTCCGACCGAAGCTGCCGCACCTGCCGCCCCAGCACCTGCTCCGGTTGCCGCGCCAGAACCAAGCCTGTTCAAAGGCCTGGTGAAGTCACTGGTCAGCCTGTTCGCTACCAAGGAAGAGCCAGCAGCTCCGGTCGTGGTTGAAAAACCAGCCAGCGAGCGTCCGGCGCGCAACGAAGAGCGTCGCAACGGTCGTCAGCAGAGCCGCAACCGTAACGGTCGCCGCGATGAAGAACGCAAGCCACGCGAAGAACGTGCTCCACGTGAAGAACGTGCCCCACGCGAGCCGCGTGAAGAGCGCGCGCCACGTGAAGTCCGTGAAGTCCGTGAAGTCCGCGAGCCTCGTGAAGCCCGCACCGAAGCACCAGTAGCCCGTGAAGAACGCGCTCCACGTGCCCCGCGTGAAGAACGTGCACCACGCGCTCCGCGTGAAGACCGCAAGCCGCGTGGCGAGCGTGAAGAACGTGTGCGTGAACTGCGCGAACCTTTGGACGCTGCTCCGGTTGCTGCCGCTGCCGCTGCCGTGACTGCTGAAGAGCGTCCGGCCCGTCAGCCACGTGAAGAACGCGCACCGCGTCCGCCGCGTGAAGAGCGTCAACCACGCGCTGAGCAGGCCGCGGCTGCCGTTGCCGAAGAAGAAGTCATCTCTAACGAAGAGCAACTGCCGGAAGACGGTTCGGAGAACGCCGAAGGCGATCGTCCACGTCGTCGCTCCCGCGGCCAGCGTCGTCGCAGCAACCGTCGTGAGCGTCAGCGTGATGCCAACGGCAACGTGATCGAAGGTTCGGAAGAATCCGAGTCCGGCGAAAACGCTGAGGCCCCAAGCACTGCTGAGCTGGCCGCTGGCCTGGCGGTAACCGTCGCTGTTGCCAGCAGCGTGATCAGCGCTCCGGCCGAAGCACAAGCCCACGAGCAAGCCGAACGTGCCACCGCTGCCACGCTGGAAACTGCTCCAGTTGAAACACCGGTTGTTGAAGCTCCGGTTGTTGAAGCAACTACTCCAGTTGAAGTGACTGCCGCTCCAGAAGTTGAAGTGGCTCCGGTTCGCGAAGCACAGTCGCAGTTTGAAGCCTTTGCTCAACCTGCCACTGAGCCTGCTGTAGTCGCCGAAGCACCAGTCGTTGCTGCTGAGTCGGTTGTCGAAACCGTCGCTGAAACCGTGACCGAAACCGTGCGTGAAGTTCGCGAAGAACAAACCGCATTCAACTGGGTTGCCGAGCCAGCCGTCGCTGAAACACCAGCGCCTGCATTCGAAGCGCCAGTGGTTGAAGAAGCCAAGGTTGCCGAACCTGCTCCAGCGCCAGTCGTTGAAGCACCGGTGGTCGAAGCGCCTGTAGTTGCCGAAGCACCAGCCCCGGTGGCTGAGCCAGCTCCGGTCAGCGCCCTGGCGCCAAACGGTCGCGCGCCAAACGATCCACGTGAAGTGCGTCGTCGCAAGCGTGAAGAAGAGCGTCTGGCGAAAGAAGCCGAACTGGCTGCCGCTGCGGCTCCGGTTGCTGCCGAGCCAGCCGTTGTTGCTGAAGTGGTCGAGGCAGCGCCTGCCCCGGTCGCTGAAGAAACCGTGGTTGAGTCGGTCATCGCTGAAGCTCCACGTTCCGTTCAGGACGCGGTAGAGCAACACGAAGAGGCCCAGGAAAAAGAACACGAGCCTAAACCGCTCGTCTGATTCCAGAAGCCAATAAAAAGCCCCGCCCGGTGAAAGCCTGGCGGGGCTTTTTTATACCTCGAATCTCAACACCACCCCCAAACCCTGTGGGAGCGAGCCTGCTCGCGAAAGCGGTGTGCCAGGCAATACTCATGTAGCTGAACCACCGTATTCGCGAGCAGGCTCGCTCCCACAGGGGATGTGTGCAGGGCTCAGGATTGAGGGAAGACCAATGCTTCAGGCACATCGATATCCCACAACACTCCGGGATCATCCACCGCCACCTCAACCACCCGCCCCTGCTTGAACAGCGGCCTCGCCCCGCGATCACCGCTCAACGCGAGCAAGCCTGGAGCAAACGAACGCCCGAACCCTACCGGATGCCCAAACTCGCCATCGTGCACCGGCACGCTCACCGCATCGTCAGCCATTGCCGCCACCACCCGCTCGACACTCGACGGCAAGATAAACGGCATATCCCCCAGCACGATCAGCCAGCCATCGACATCCGGGCACGCCGCCACACCGGCTGCAATGCTGTCGCCCATGCCGGTTGATTCAATGCTGACAATCTCGCAGCCATAGGCCTGTGCCATGCGCATAGCCTGCGGCCGCGCTTCAGTGGTCACCAGCACGCGTTTGTCGAGACTGGCCGGCAGATTGACCAACACCTGCTCGATCACCGAACGCACGGCGCCATCGCGCCCGGTGCAATCGGCCAGCAACTTGTCCTTGTCCACGCCCGCAACCTGGCGAAAGCGGCTGCCCTCGCCCGCTGCCAGCACCACTACGCCGATAGATCGACTCATGCGCCCTCCACTGCTTTCTTCTGTTTCAACTCGACTCCGTTCTTGATCGCGACGATTTCCGCCAGCAAAGACAACGCGATTTCTGCCGGCGAATGACTGCCTATGTGCAAACCGATCGGCCCGTGCAAACGATCAATCGCCTGTACCGACAAGCCTAGCTGAGCCAGATTCTCCCGGCGCTTCTGACTGTTGACCCGCGAGCCCAGTGCGCCGACGTAGAAGGCTGGCGAGTCGAGCGCGGTGAGTAACGCCATGTCGTCCAGACGTGGATCGTGAGTCAGCGCGACAATCGCCGTGCGCTCATCAGTCTGGATACTCAGCACCGCATCATCCGGCATGCCGGGAACGAAACGACCGTGGTGCTCTTCCCAACCGTAGACGAACTCGGTACGCGGATCGCAGATCAGCACTTCGAAATCCAGCAAACGCGCCATGTCCGCCACGTACCGCGACAACTGACCGGCACCGATCAACAGCAGACGCCAGCGCGGGCCATAAATCGCACGCAAGGTCTTGCCGTCGAACTCCAGCGAGTCGGATTTGCTCGCGACCGTCAGCACCACTTCACCGGTTTCGATATTCAGCTCACGGGCAACGATTTCATGGGCTTCGCAACGCGCCAGCAGTTCGGCAACCCAGGCCGGATCAGCGACCCGCTCCTCGGTCAGACGCAATGTGCCACCGCACGGCAAGCCGAAGCGCGCCGCCTCTTCACGTGTGACGCCATAAGTAATCAACTGCACCGGTGGCCCGTCAGCGGTAATCCGTCCGTCGTGCAGGCGGGCAATCAAGTCATCCTCGACACATCCGCCCGACACCGAACCAATCACCACGCCGTCTTCACGCAACGCCAGCATGGCGCCGGGAGCCCGGGGCGCGGTGCCCCAGGTCTGCACCACGCTGAACAGCACCACCCGCTGACCGGCGCGGCGCCATTCGAGTACGCTGCGCAGGACATTGAGATCCGCGCTGTCCATCAGACTCTGGCCTTCTGCCAGCCCTGCAACTGATAGCGCACCGGAAGATTACGGATACGCTGACCGGTGGCCGCGAAGATCGCGTTGCACAGCGCCGGCGCAATCGGCGGCACACCCGGCTCACCGACACCACCCAACGGCACATCGCCCGGCGGCGTCACCAGATGCACCGCGACCTCTTTCGGCGCCAGCGACATGCGCGCGACTTCGTACATATGGAAGTTGTCCTGCTGCACCTTGCCATCCTTGAAGCTGATTTCACCCAGCACCGCATTGCCGAGGCCCATGACACAGGCACCCTCGAACTGCGAACGGATGCGCTCAGGGTTGATCTGCGGCCCGCAATCCACCGCGATGTCCGCCTTGTGCACGATCAGCGTGCCATCGTCCTTGACCTCGACTTCAATGACCGCCGCCACATAGGTGACGAAGCTGTAATGCACCGCCAGCCCCAAGCCGCGCCCCTTGGGCAATTGACGCCCCCAACCGGCAGCCTTGGCCGCGGTTTCCAGCACTGTGCGCATACGCCCGGTGTCGATCGGATAACGCTCGGGAGATTCGCCGTAGTTCCACTCCTCGCTCAGGGTGCGCGGATCGATCTGCCGATCCGGGCCAAGCAGTTTGATCTGGTACTTCAACGGATCAACACCCGCCTTGTGCGCCAGCTCATCGACAAAACTCTGGATCGCAAAACCGTGAGGGATGTTCGACACCGAGCGATACCAGCCGACTCGCGTGTGCACGGTCGCTTCGGGATTTTCCAGGCGCACGTTGGGGATGGCATAAGCCATGTTGGTAAAACCCATGCCCAGCTCGAACGCCGCCTCATGGTTCATGCCCGGGGCAAACAGTGCGGTGATACTTGGCGCGACCGTGCGGTGCAGCCAACCGGACGGCATGCCGTCCTTGCCGACCCCGGCCTTCAGGTATTCGGCGGACACGGTGTGGAAATACGAGTTGTGGATGTCATCTTCGCGCGTCCACTGCACCCGCACTGCTTTGCCCGGGAACTCCTTGGCGAGGATCGCCGCTTCGACGACGAAGTCAGGCTTCGACTTGCGACCGAAACCGCCACCCAGCAGCGTGACATTGAAGGTGACGTTATCGAACGGCAAACCGAGGCGTTCGGCGATCCGCTCACGCGTAACCTGTGGTGCTTGACTCGGCGCCCAGGCTTCGCAAACCCCGTTGTTGTAACGAGCAATGGCGACCATCGGTTCCATAGGCGCCTGCGCCAGATGCGGCAGGTAGTAAGAGGCCTCAAGCGTGCTGGCAGCACCGCTCAAGGCCTTGTCGATATCACCGGTGTTACGCACCACTTTGCCGGGCTTCAGCGATGCGGCTTCCAGTTCCTTGCGATAAGCAATCGAGTCGTAACTGGCGTTCGGGCCATCGTCCCATTCGATCTTCAGCGCCTCGCGCCCCTTGATCGCCGCCCAGGTGTTGCTCGCGACCACCGCGACGCCACCCAAAGGCTGGAATTCCGAAGGCAACGGGCGGTTTTCGATCTGGATTACTTTAAGCACACCGGGCACTTTCAGCGCAGCACTGTCATCCACCGATTTGACCTTGCCGCCGTACACCGCCGGCCGGGCGATGGTCGCGTACAACATGCCGTCGAAATGCACATCGGCACCGTACACCGCACGGCCATTGACGATGTCGTCACCGTCGATGGCTTTGGTGCCTTCCTTGCCGATGTAGCGAAATTCCGACGGCTGCTTGAGCCGCAGACTGTCGCGCGCCGGTACCGACAACGCACTGGCTGCGGCAGCGAGTTCGCCATAACCCAGCTCGCGACCGGACGGTTTATGGATGACTTTGTGCAACTGCGCGTGACACTCGCCCACCGGTACCTTCCACTGTTCCGCCGCCGCTTGCTCAAGCATGGTCCGGGCAGCGGCGCCGCAACGACGCATCGGTTCGTACCAGTGACGCATACTGCGCGAGCCGTCGGTGTCCTGGTTGCCGAAGCGCACTTCATCACCCGGTGCCTGCTGCACTTTGACGTGAGCCCAGTCGGCTTCCAGTTCGTCGGCAACCACCATGGTCAGGCTGGTACGCACGCCCTGACCCATCTCCGAACGGTTGCAGACCACGATCACCGTGCCGTCAGCGGCGATGCTGACGTAGACCTTCGGATCGTCGATCCAGCCGTTGGGCATGCCATCGGCGCCAAACTGCTTCGGCTTGTCCTCGGCCAATGCGTCCTGCCAACCCCAACTTGCCGCCAACACCAGCGCACCGGTGGCGCCGACACCTTTGAGAAAACCGCGGCGGCTCAAATTGCTCAGGGCGAAATCATTCGGCAGGCGGCTCATGCTTTCGCCTCCTTCAGATGAGTGGACGCTTGGCGGATCGCGGTTTTGATCCGGTTGTAAGTGCCGCAACGGCAAATGTTGCCGACCATTGCTTCTTCGATCTGCTCGTCGCTCGGGTTTGGGTTGGTCTTGAGCAGCGCCGTGGCGGACATGATCTGCCCGCCCTGACAGAAACCGCATTGCGCGACAGCCGTGTCGAGCCAGGCTTGCTGGACCACTTGGCCAACGGGATCGGCATGCAGGTTGTCGATAGTGCTGACGTTCTGGCCGACCACCGAGCCGATCGGCGTGATGCAACTGCGCGCGGGCAACCCATCGATATGAATGGTGCAGGCGCCGCACAGGCCCATGCCGCAGCCGAACTTGGTGCCGTTGTAACCGGCGACATCACGAATTGCCCATAACAGCGGCATGTCTTCGGTGACATCGAGGGGAAGGTCTTGACCGTTGAGTTTCAGGGTAATCATGGGCACGCCCGCATATTTTTAGTGGTTATGGGGTCGAGCAATCTGCCGCCGGAAAATCAGCGGTGTGGTTCGCGCAGATCGACTCAGGCTAATGAGGCTCTCTTGTGTCGACGGGAACGTCTGCACCGGGCCTTTGGTGGAGCAAATGACGGTTATCGTTAGCTCGCTACGTTAACCCGCGATTAACAAAAAAGCCCTGCACGTTTTTACCAGTGCAGGGCTTTGGATACAGACCTGAAGCGTAGCCTCAATAACGGTTGGGCTCCATTTCCAGCTCGACATTGAAACGTTCTGCAATGTCTTTCTGGATACGTTGCGCCAGATCGAGCAATTGCAGCCCGGTCGCGCCACCGTAATTGACCAGCACCAGCGCCTGCAATTTATGCACACCCGCATCGGCTTCACGGAAGCCTTTCCAGCCGGCGCGCTCGATCAGCCATCCCGCCGCCAGTTTCATCTGCCCGTCCGGTTGCGCGTAGGCGACCAGATCCGGGTGTTGCGCCTTGATCTGCGCGACCAGTGCCGCCGACACCAACGGATTCTTGAAAAAGCTGCCGGCATTGCCGAGCACCGCCGGGTCCGGCAGTTTTTCACTGCGGATGCTGCAGATTGCGCGGCTGACGTCGGTGGGTGTTGGCTGCTCAATACCCTGCTCGGTCAGGCGCTGACGCACCGGGCCATATTCCAGATGCAAATGAGCGACGCGGTCGAGCTTGAACCGCACCCGCAGAATCAGCCAGCGCCCCGGCTGCTGCTTGAACAGGCTGTCGCGGTAGGCGAAATTGCACTCTTCCAGGCTGAAATCACGCAGCTCGCCAGTCTGGCGATCCAGCGCGGTGAGCCCGGCGAAGACATCCTTGATCTCCACGCCATAGGCGCCAATGTTCTGCATTGGCGCTGCACCGACGGTGCCGGGAATCAGGCTGAGGTTTTCCAACCCGGACAAACCCGCCGCCAGAGTGTGTTGCACAAAGGCATGCCACGGCTCGCCGGCCTCGGCCTCGATCACCACGCGATTGCCGTCATCACTGATCACGCGGATTCCGCGAGTGGCCATGCGCAGCACCAGAGCCGTAATGTCGGCAGTCAGCAACAAGTTGCTGCCACCACCGATCACCAGCAACGGCACATCATGCGCCGCCGCATAGGCCAGCGCTTCGCGCACATCGGCGTCGCTGTGGGCCTCGGCGAACCATTGTGCGTTAACGTCGACGCCAAAACTGTTGAACGGTTTCAGCGAAACCAGCGGTTGCACCTGCAAACTCATAACCGGCCCTTCACTTCGATCAGCAATTGGTCACAAGCGGCTTCAATCAGATCCAGCACCTGCTCGAAGCCCTGATCGCCGTCATAGTACGGATCCGGCACTTCATCGACCAACCCGGCATAGCGGCGCAGGAACAGGTCCAGTTCGGCTTTGCCAGTGGACGGTTGCAGCGCCTTGAGGTTGCGCAGATTGCTGTTGTCCATGGCCAGAATCAGGTCGTAGCTGGCGAAGTCGGCACGGCTGACTTGCTGGGCACGCTGCGCCGACAAATCATAACCACGCAATTTGGCCGCAGCCTGACTGCGCTTGTCCGGTGGATTGCCGACGTGCCAGTCACCGGTGCCGGCAGAAGCCACTTCGACTTGATCCGCCAGCCCTGCTTCACGCAGTTTGTGGCGCAACACGCCTTCGGCGGTGGGCGAACGGCAAATGTTGCCCAGGCACACAAACAGAACCCGCATCAGGCCTCCAGCAGGCGTCGAACGCGCTCAAGGTCTTCGACGGTGTCGACGCCGGTTGGAGGTGCGATCAACGCATCAGCCACATGAATCCGCACGCCGTGCCACAGGGCACGCAGTTGCTCGAGGGATTCGGTGTTTTCCAGCCAGCACGGCCCCCAGCTCACAAAGTCCTGGAGGAAGCCGGCGCGGTAGGCATAAATGCCGATGTGACGACGGTACGGAACGCCTTCGGGCAATTGCTCGCGGTTCTTGGCGAATGCATCGCGGGCCCACGGCAAGGTCGCACGGCTGAATGTCAGTGCCAGACCATTGAGATCGCTGACAACCTTGACCACGTTCGGATTGAACAGGGTTTCGACATCCTCGATCGGCTCGGCCAGGGTGGCCATGCGCGCTTCGGTGTGGGCCGCCAGGTTGGCCGCGACCTGATCGATCACGCTTGGCGGGATCAGCGGCTCGTCGCCCTGCACGTTGACCACGATCGCGTCGGGCTCAAGGCCCAGTTTCGCCGCGACTTCAGCTAGACGATCGGTGCCGGAGTTATGATCTTCACGGGTCAGCACCACTTCGGCGCCAAACCCCTTGCAAGCCTCGACGATGCGCGCATCGTCAGTCGCAACCACCACGCGGGCGGCGCTGCTTTTGCTCGCCTGTTCCCAGACGTGCTGGATCATCGGCTTGCCGGCGATCAACAGCAGCGGTTTGCCCGGCAGGCGGGTCGAGGCGTAACGCGACGGAATGACAACGGTGAAGGCAGTGGTCATTTATCCAGACGCTCGTCGGTGGTCAGGGTGCGGGCTTCACTTTCAAGCATCACCGGGATGCCGTCGCGGATCGGATAGGCCAGACCGGCGCCTTTGCTGATCAGTTCGGTCTTGTCGGCGCTGAGCTTGAGCGGGCCTTTGCAGATCGGGCACGCGAGGATGTCGAGCAATTTGGTGTCCATGAACATTCCCTGGATAAAAGAGTTAAGGCAAAAGCCGATCCGGCAACAGGCGCATCAGCTGCGTGTCGAACCAGGCCACAAAGGCCGGCGACGGCACGGCATCGACCGCCAGATACCACCAGTCGGCAGCCGCGAAGGCACGGCACTTCACCGCGTCCTTTTCGGTCATCACCAATGGCAATGACGGTGTGAAATTCAACGCCTGCACGCTGTATTCGGCGTGGTCGGCAAACGCATGCGGGACGGGTCGCCAGTCTAGCGCTTCGAGGGTATTGAAGAAACGTTGCGGATTGCCGATCCCGGCCACTGCGTGCACGCTCTGCCCCGACGGAAAATGCCCGAGCGACTGGCGCTCGCCGCTGTGCAGATTAACCAGTGCCGTCGGTTGCAGATGGAAAGCGAATCCGTCTTCGCGATCAGCTGTCGCGCCATTGAACAGCACGCCATCGACGCTTTGCAGACGCTCGATCGGCTCACGCAACGGCCCTGCCGGCAGGCAACGTTTATTGCCGAGGCCACGGGCGGCGTCGATCAACACCAGTTCCAGATCCCGCGCGAGGCGGTAATGCTGCATGCCGTCGTCGGACAGAATCAGATCCAGCGGTTCGCTGGCGAGCAAGGCTTTGACGGCTGCGCTGCGATCAGGGTCGATCATCAGCGGCACGCCGGTGCGCTGGACGATCAACAGGGGTTCGTCGCCGGCAATGTCAGCGCTCTGCTCGGCCTCGACCCGCCACGGCAACTGCGGCGGTTTGGCACCGTAACCACGGCTGACCACGCCGACACGCAAACCACTGCGGCGGCAATGCTCGATCAGCCAGAGGATCATCGGCGTCTTGCCGGTACCGCCGACAGTGATGTTGCCGACCACGATCAGCGGCACCGGCGGCTGATAGATCTCGCCTTCGCCATCAAGAAAGCGCTGGCGTTTGCCCACCACGACACGGCGATAGAGCATTTCCAGTGGCCGCAGCAGCGCCAGGGCCGGGTGCCCCTGATACCACGCGGCGAGCAAACGATCGGACAGGCTCATCAGGACTTGGGCGCCGCCTCGACCGTGGTCATGCGCAGATGGCTGAAACCGAGCTTGCCGGCCGCGTCCATGGCGGTGATCACCGATTGATGCTGAGTCTTGCCGTCGGCACTGATCGACAACGGCATGTTGGTATCACCGTTGGATTCTTTCTGCATGGCGTCCATCAAGGTCGCCAGATCGTTTTTCGGCAGAATCTTGTTGTTCACCGAAAACACGCCCTCAGCGCTGATGGCCACGTCGATCTGCTTGAGCTGCTGGTCTTCGGCCGGCGAGCCACTGACGGCTTCCGGCAGATCAACGCGCAACTGGGTTTCGCGGGTGAACGTGGTGGTCACGACAAAAAACAGCAGCAGAATGAACACCACGTCGATCAGCGACGCGAGGTTGATGTCCACTGTTTCCCGAGGTTTGCGACGGAATTTCACGCTTTGCCCTCGGCCAGATCGACGTCACGGTCGCCCTGCACCACTTCAACCAGTTTGATCGCTTCCTGCTCCATGCCGACCACCAGCTCGTCGATGCGCCGTTGCAGGAAACGGTGGAAGAACACCGCCGGAATACCGACCATCAGGCCTGCGGCTGTGGTGATCAGCGCCTTGGAGATACCGCCGGCCAGCACCGAGGCGTTGGTGGTCATGCCGGAACCGGTGAATGCACTGAAAATGTCGATCATGCCCAGCACGGTGCCGAGCAGGCCCAGCAATGGCGCCATCGCGGCGATGGTGCCGAGGGCATTGATGTAGCGCTCGAGTTCGTGGATGACCCGTGCGGCGGCCTCTTCGATGCACTCTTTCATGATCTCGCGACCATGCTTGGAGTTGGCCAGACCGGCAGCGAGGATTTCCCCCAGCGGCGAATTGGCGCGCAATTCCTTGAGTTTCTCTTTATTGAGCTGTTTGTCCTTGATCCAGACCCAGACCTGGCCCAGCAGATGCTCGGGGGTGACGCGACTGGCGCGCAGGGTCCACAGGCGCTCGGCGACAATCGCCATGGCCGCGATGGAACTCAGAATGATCGGCAACATCATCCAGCCGCCGGATTTGACCAATTCCCACACAGTGACAGTCCCCTCGAAAAAGTGCGCCACTTTACCATACCGATCCGCGATCAGGACCCGCCGCCCCGACGACCGTGACGTCGCCTTCACGCACGCCCCGATCAACGGGCCAGTGCGGGCGGATCACGCCAGAAACGCTGCCGTTGACGCATCGTTTGCGGCGGCTCGAAGGTGCCCAGTTGCAAATGAATGGCGCCGTGCTCGGCACTGTCGTAAATGCGCAGGCCCTGCTTGCGGTACCGCGCCAGCACCGTGGGATGCGGATGACCGAACGAGTTGCCGTGCCCTCGGGAAATCAGCACGCCTTGAGGACGCAAGGCCTTGAGCAGCGCCATCGATGATGAACTGCGACTGCCGTGGTGCGGCGCTTGCAGCCAGTGCGTTACGACGGCCAGAGGACTTTCCAGCAAAACGCGCTCGGCCTGCGTGTCGATATCGCCGGTCAATAGCAGGCGCTCGCCCTTGGCCTCGATCTGCAACACGCAGGAACGCTGGTTGCTGTCGTCAGCGTCCGGCCATTGCCAGAGTTGAAAACTGACACCGTCCCATTGCCATTGAGCACCACTTTCACAGGCTTCAGCACTCAGTTCTGCCGGCAGTCCCGGCGGGTCGCCACTGATGACTCGGTTCACCGGGATTCTGCGCGACACTGCCCGCGCGCCACCGGCATGATCGGCGTCGGCATGGCTGAGCAGCATCAGATCCAGCGACTCGACGTTCAGTTTGCGCAAGGCTGGCAGCACCACGCGCTCGCCGATATCGAAATCCCCGAAACGTGGCCCGGCGTCATAGAGCAAGGCGTGATGACGAGTGCGGACCAATATCGCCAGTCCCTGGCCGACATCAAGTTGCCAGATGTCGGCCAGTCCCTCCTCCACCCGCTCGCGCGGCGGCACAACCAGAATCAGCAACAAGGGCCACCCCAACGGACGCAGCGGTACGCCTCGCGGTAATAGCAACAGCACCGCACCGAGACTACCGATTACCCAGACCCATCCGGGAATCGACGCCGGAATCCATGCAGGCCAATGTCCGGCGATCACCGCCAAACCTTGAAACAACCACTCGATCAGACCACCCGCCAGCCACAGCAGTCCTGCGCCGACATACGGCACTGGCAACAACAACGTCCCCAGCAATGCCGGCGGCAACACCACCAGACTGATCCAGGGCACTGCGAGCAAATTCGCCAACGGTCCGCTCAGACTGATCGGCAGGTTCAGCGCCATCAGCACCGGCCCCAAGCCGATTGCAATCAGCCACTGCGCGCGCGTCCAGGTTTGCCACCAGCGCAACGCCCCAAGGCGCCCGCCAAAGGTGAAAATCAACACCGCCACCGCGGTGAACGACAACCAGAAACCGGGGCGTAAACTGGCCAGCGGATCCAGCAACAGCACGCCATTGAAGGCCAGCAACAATGGCCACCACGCCCCAAGATGACGAAAGCGCAAACGCCACAGCAGCACCAGCCCGACCATCACACAGGCGCGCTGCACGGGCACATCGAACCCGGCGAGCAAGCCGTAACCGAGCGCCGCCGCAAACGCCAGACCGCAGGCCCACGGCAACCACGGCCAGCGCAATGGCCACAGCCCATAACGCGCCAATCCGGCGACCAGCAGATACATCACCGCCGCCAACAGACCGATGTGTTGGCCGGAAATCACCAGCAAATGTACGGTGCCGGTGTCCTGCAGAATCTGCCAGTCCTCACGACTGAGTCCCGACCCATCGCCCAGCACCAACGCCGCCAGCGCCCCGGCCCGACCTTGCGCATCCGCCGCCAACAAGCGCTGGCGAATGCCATCGCGCCAGGCCCCGCGCGCGGCGGTCAGACGCTCGCCATCCTTGATCGTGCCGGTTGCGCCGATGCGTTGCGCCAGCAGCCAGGCCTCGTAGTCGAACGCATCAGGATTGAGCAAACCCACCGGACGTTTGAGTTTGACCGCCAGACGCCAGCGCTCGCCGCTGTTGACCGGCGACCCGGCGTACCAGGCCAGACGCATCAATGTCGGCAGTTTTTCGTGACGCGAGCGCGCATCCGCCAATTCGAAGCGCACCACACCATCGCTGTGCTGCGGCAGACCGACCACCCGCCCTTCGACCCAGCGGGTTTCGCCATCCAACCGATTGGGCAATTGGTCATTCAACGCCCATTGCGCGCTGACGCTTGTCCAAGTGAAACCGAACAACAACAGCGCCAACGGATAGCTGCGAAACGGCAACAGCATCAAACCCACGACCGGCAGCAACAGCATCAACCAGACCGGCGGTAACGCCGACATAAAAACCGGAGCCAGCAGACCGACCGCCAGCGCCATCATCCCTGTGCGCATAAGCCCGTCCTTGAGAGTTCCTTCCCTAGGCATAGCGGGTGTCGGGCACGAGCGTCGTCAACAATTGTCACAAAGTCTGAATGGGCGGTTCGTAGAATCCAGACATACTTGCCGCCTTAACCGACCGAGAAGCCTTATGCCCCGGCGCTTATTCAAACGTTACATGCCCGACCCGACGAGCATCAGGGAACACAAATCCTTACGCTTTCTCGGCAAGTTGCTGCATGACCCGAACCTCTGGCACCTCAATCGCCATTCGGTTGCCCGTGCAATGGCGGTCGGATTGTTTGCGGCGTTTTTGCCGATTCCAGCGCAAATGCTGGTGGCTGCCACATTGGCGATCACCGTGCGCGGCAATATGCCGATCGCCGTCAGCCTGGTGTGGCTGACCAACCCGATCACCATGCCGGCGGTGTTTTTCTGTACCTATCAGGCCGGAGCGTGGCTGATGGATGTGCCCGCGCGGCATTTGCCGGATGAGCTGACGTGGGAATGGATCAGCGGCGAACTGTCGACGTTGTGGCAACCGTTTTTGCTGGGTTCGGTGGTGTGCGGGCTGGTGCTCGGCGCCCTCGCCTACTTCGGGGTGATGATGTATTGGCGCTGGTGGGTGGCGCGGCAGTGGGCCCGGCGCAAGAAGAAACGAATGCCTTGAATGCAAAACGGCCTCCGCAGTGGGAGGCCGTTTTTTTTGCAGCGCCGGGATTGGCCCCATCGCGAGCAGGCTCACTCCCACATTGGAACGCATTCTCCTGTAGGAGTGAGCCTGCTCGCGAAGGCCACCACTCGGTATTGGATCAGGTACGCATCCCGCGCCCACTCACCAGCAACCGCGCGCAGCCGAAGTACAACACTACCGTCGCCACCAGCATGAAGGTGATCGCAATACCGATGCGAATATCCGACACACCCAGAATGCCGTAACGGAAAGCGTTGACCATGTGCAGCACCGGGTTGGCCAGCGACACGGTCTGCCAGAACGGCGGCAGCAAGGTGATCGAATAGAACACGCCACCCAGGTAGGTCAACGGCGTCAGCACGAAGGTCGGGATGATCGAGATGTCATCGAAGTTGCGCGCAAACACAGCGTTGATGAAGCCCAGCAGCGAGAAGATTGTCGCTGTCAGCACGACCACCAGAATGGTTACGCCCAGGTGATGCACCTGCAAATGGGTGAAGAACAGCGACAGAATCGTCACGATCACGCCGACCATCAAGCCGCGCAACACGCCGCCACAGACGTAGCCGATCAGTATCGTGTGCGGCGACACCGGCGAAACCATCAGCTCTTCAATCGAGCGCTGGAACTTGCTGCCAAAGAAGCTCGAGACCACGTTGCCGTAGGAGTTGGTGATCACCGACATCATGATCAACCCCGGCACGATGTACTCCATGTAGGTGAAGCCACCCATGTCGCCGATCTGCCGACCGATCAGGTTGCCGAAGATCACGAAGTACAGAACCATGGTGATCGCCGGCGGCAGCAGGGTCTGCGGCCAGATCCGCGTGAAGCGTTTGACCTCGCGGTAAACGATGGTTTGCAGCGCGACGAGGTTGGGACCGAACTCGGAACTCATACCGCCACCTTCGACAGATTTTTCTCCACCAGGGACACGAACAGCTCCTCAAGGCGATTGGTTTTGTTACGCAGGCTCAACACTTCGATGTTCTGCTGCGCCAACTGGGTGAACAACGCCGTGATGCCCATGGATTTGTCGACCTGGACTTCGAGGGTATGGCTGTCGATCAACCGGGCCGGGTAGCCGAGCAATTGTGGCGCCGCGTTCAAGTCGTTTTTCAGGTCCAGCAGGAAGGTTTCCACGTGCAACTGGCCCAGCAGTTGTTTCATGCTGGTGTTCTCGACAATGGTGCCGTGGTCGATGATGCCGATGTTGCGGCACAGCTGCTCAGCCTCTTCCAGATAATGCGTGGTGAGGATGATGGTGATGCCTTTCTGGTTCAGTTCGGTGAGGAACGTCCACATCGAACGGCGCAGCTCGATATCCACCCCGGCCGTCGGTTCGTCGAGGATCAACAGACGCGGTTCGTGCACCAGTGCGCGGGCGATCATCAGACGACGCTTCATGCCGCCGGACAGCGAACGCGACGGCACATCGCGCTTGTCCCACAGACCGAGCTGAGTCAGGTACTGCTCGGCGCGTTCCTTGGCGATCTTCGCCGGAATGCCGTAGTAACCGGCCTGGGTCACGACGATGTCGAAAGTTTTTTCGAACTGATTGAAGTTGAATTCCTGGGGCACCACGCCAATCGAGCGCTTGAGCGCTGCCGGGTTCTTGTCCAGGTCATTGCCGAAGATATTCACCGTACCGCTGGTCTTGTTGACCAGGGTGGAGAGAATGCCGATGGTCGTGGATTTGCCGGCACCGTTAGGGCCGAGCAAGGCGAAAAAGTCACCTTCGGCGACGTCCAGATCGATACCACTCAAGGCCTGGAACCCGTTGCCGTAGGTTTTGGTTAGCTGCCGGATGGACAGAGCGGAACTCATATCTGATTTACGCACCATGAAGGAAAGGAAGGGATAAACAAGGGCGGGCGGCGAGGGAGACAACCGCGGCGCATGAGCGCAATGGTGCTTGGCCTCGCCGCACAAGTACAGTCAAGTGTGTCGATAGTTATTATCAAGTCAACGCGGTCATGACCGCTTTTTGATACGCCGCACGCCGCTTCAGCCGCTCGTACCAGGCTTGCAAGTGCGGTTGCGGGGCGCGCTCGATGGGCATCTCGAACCAGGCATAAATGAAACTGCCGAGGGGAATGTCGCCCATGCCGATTTCGTCGCCGGACAAGTATGGCTGACTGGCCAGGGCCTGATCGGCCATGCTCAGCAACTCGTTGCACTCTTTGATTGCGGCGTTGATCGCCGGCCAGTCCTGCTTGTCGGCCGGGGTGCGCAGAACGCCCCAGAACACGGTGCGAAAAGGACCGGCAAAACTTGAGGTGGTCCAGTCCATCCACTTGTCAGCGATGGCCCGGGCTTGCGGGTCCGCTGGATACCACGCGGTGTTCGACGCATGTCTGGCCAGCAGATAGCGGACGATGGCGTTGGATTCCCAGAGCACAAAACCGTCGTCTTCGATGACCGGAACCCGCCCGTTCGGGTTCATCGCCCGGTACTCGGGCGTGTCGACCACACCGAACGCACCACCGGCATCGATCGCCTCGTAGGCCACGCCAAGTTCCTCGGCGGCCCACAGGGGTTTCCTGACATTCGATGAGTTTTTACGTCCCCAGATCTTCAGCATGACCGCCTCTTTTCAAATCAAGTGGCCAAGCAGCATACGCCGGATCAACGGCCGCCGACATCACTGCGCATGTCACCCGACAGCGGCGTCTGTTGATCGTTGAACAGGTGCGGATAGCATTTTTGCAGATGCCCGAAGAACAAGGTTTCCGGTACATCGGCGAACTGGCCGTGATCGACCAGGTACTCCATCAGCAGCGCACCATCGCTGTTGTACGGGTGGAAAACGCTGTCGTGAATACCGTCGAATTCCAGCGGCGCAACGTTGAACATTGCGCAGAGCTTCTGGTTGAACGCGGGTGTGGCTTTTACCCAGCGCCCCTTCAGAAACAGCTCGGTGTAACCGTGCATGGCGAACACTTCGCTCCTCAGCAACTCCAGCAGACGCGGTGTCGACAGGTGATTTTTCACGTCCGCCAGACCGATGCGCGCCGGGATCCCGCAATGCCGCGCACAAGCGGCCAGCAGTGTGGCTTTAGGCACGCAATAACTCTCACCCGCCGCCAGCGCGTAGCTGCCGCGCAGGGTTTGCGGGTCGCGGCTGAAGGTGTACATGTTGTAACGCACCGCCTCGCGCACGGCGTAATACAGATTGATCGCCTGCTCGAGCGGATCGCGACTGGCACCACGATGTTGTTCGGCGAACTCCACCACCGCCGGGTGGTCACTATCGATGAAGCGGCCGGGACTCAGATACTCGCGCATGACGACAGATCTCCTGGGTGAGTCCCGAGTCTAGCGACAGCTCAAGCACAGAGATAACGACGTTTCGGCCAAACTTGGACGCAAAGACGCGGGATCAGCGAACGATTTCCCACACGTGTTGCCCACCGAACCTACGAAAACCATCCGGGGTTTCCCACGATTTCAATCACCATGCTCTGACCACCCGGTTTTGCAGATGCCGTCTAAGCTCTGGAGGGTCGATTTGCCTTGGTTCACGGAGGACTGAATATGCTGTTGTTGTGGATACTGGTTTTGTTCATTGGTGTGGCGTACCTCGCCCACCGGCGTATCGCCCCGCTGCCCGCGCTGGGCATCGTTGCCGTTTATCTGCTGGCGATGGGGATTTTCAGTCACGCGCCGGGCTGGCTGCTGCTGATTTTCTGGGTCGTGCTGGCGGTGGTCGCCGCACCGTTGCTGCTGCCTGACCTGCGCCGCAAACATTTCACCGCGCCTCTGTTCAACTGGTTCCAGAAAACCCTGCCGCCGATGTCGCAGACCGAACGCGATGCAATCGATGCCGGCACGGTGTGGTGGGACGGTGAACTGTTCAGTGGCCGGCCGGACTGGGACAAGCTGCTGTCCTATCCCAAGGCGCAATTGAGTGAAGAGGAACAGGCCTTTATTGATGGCCCGACCGAAGAACTCTGCGCGATGGTCACTGACTGGCAGATCGGCCAGTCAATGGATTTGCCGCCCGAAGCATGGACCCATATCAAGGAACACGGCTTTTTCGCCCTGATCATTCCAAAGGAATTCGGCGGCAAAGGTTTCTCGGCCTACGCCCACTCGCAAGTGGCAATGAAACTCGCGACCCGCAGCGGCGACCTTGCCTCCACTGTCATGGTCCCCAACTCCCTGGGCCCGGCCGAACTGCTCCTGCACTACGGCACCGACGAACAACGCAATCACTACCTGCCGCGTCTGGCTCGCGGCGATGATATTCCGTGTTTCGCCCTCACCGGCCCGCTCGCCGGTTCCGATGCCGGTGCGATGCCCGACACCGGGATTATCTGCAAAGGTCAGTGGGAAGGTCAGGAAGTCATTGGCCTGCGCCTGAACTGGGAAAAACGCTACATCACCCTTGGCCCGGTAGCGACGCTGCTCGGCCTCGCGTTCAAGGCCTATGACCCCGATCACTTGCTGGGTGACAAGGAAGACCTCGGCATCAGCCTCGCGCTGATCCCGACCGACACCGACGGCGTGGAAATCGGCCGTCGTCACCTGCCATTGGGCGCTGCCTTCATGAACGGCCCGAACTCCGGCAAGGACGTGTTCATCCCGCTGGACTTCCTCATCGGCGGCCAGGAAATGCTCGGCAAAGGCTGGATGATGCTGATGAACTGCCTGTCGGTCGGGCGTTCGATCTCACTCCCGGCCGTTGGCACCGGTGCGGCCAAATTCACCAGTCTGGTCACCGGGCAGTACGCGCAGATTCGTGAGCAGTTCAACGTACCGTTGTCAGCCTTCGAAGGGATTCAGGAAGCGATGGCGCGCATCGGCGGCAACGCCTGGATGATGGACGCCGCCCGCATGCTGACCGCCAACGCGGTGGACCTGGGCGAAAAACCGTCGGTGTTGTCGGCGATCCTCAAGTACCACCTCACCGAACGCGGTCGCGAGTGCATCAGCCACGCCATGGACGTTCATGGCGGCAAGGCGATCATCATGGGCCCGAACAACTATCTGGGGCGCAGCTGGAACGGTGCGCCGATCTTTATCACCGTGGAAGGCGCGAACATTCTCTCGCGTAACCTGATGATCTTCGGTCAGGGCGCGATTCGTTGCCATCCATTCGTGCTCAAGGAAATGGCGCTGGCCGGGCGTGAAGACAAGGATCAGGCGCTCAAAGAGTTCGACGGCCTGCTACTCAAGCACATCGGTTTTGCCGTCAGCAACGCTGCCAGCACGCTGGTGCTGAACCTCGGTTTCGGTCACTTCGAACATGCGCCGGGGGACAAGATCAGTCAGGGCTACTTCCGCGCACTCAATCGTCAGGCTGCGGCCTTCGCCATGCTGGCCGACTTCAGCATGATGCTGCTGGGTGGCGAGCTGAAACGCCGTGAACGTCTTTCGGCGCGTCTGGGTGATGTGCTGAGCAACCTGTATCTGGCGTCCGCTGCGCTCAAGCGTTATCACGATCTCGATTCGCCGGCTTACATGGAACCGTTGTTTCGCTGGGCGATGGAAGAAAGCCTCGGCCAATCGGAGCGCGCACTGGATGAATTGCTGAGCAACTTCCCGAACAAGGTGTTCGGCTGTCTGTTGCGGGTGATCGTGTTTCCGTTCGGTCGTCGGCACAAAGGACCATCGGACAAACTCGGTGCCGAAGTGGCTGGCGTGATCGGACGGGCCAAAGGCGATCCGGCACTGGAAGAGTTGCTCGCCGGCTGCTATCGCCCGCAATCGCCAGACGATGCGGTGGGTGCGCTGCAACATGCCAGCGATCTGCTGAACGCTGCGCAACCGCTGCATAAAAAACTGCACACCTCGCTGAAAAGCGGTCAGGTCAAACCGGTCGCCGGTGAGCACGCCATCGACGCGGCGCTGGAGGCCGGGGTGTTGCAACCCGGCGAAGCGCAGAGCCTGCGCGATGCCGAAGCGGCGCGGCGCAAGGTGATTGATGTCGATGACTTCGACAAAGAGGAGCTGAAACAGGCGGAGGGTAAAGTCCGCTGATCCCGACAGCCACGTAGCTGTTATTTGTGAAAAATGGGCGCGGGAGCTTTATACTCCTGCGCCCGTTTTGCTCTTGAGGACTTATCTCGTGTCCAACGTCGTTGCCGATCATCTGGTTTTGCTCGACCATTTGCGCAGTATCCTGGTCGCCGTAGGTGAGGCCGAACAGGTTCCCGAAGAAAGCCATGCCTTGTTCCTGGAGCGCTTCGACGAACTGCTGGCGTCCCTGCCGATCGATCCGATCGAAAGCCAATACCTGGGCCAGGACATCCTGACTCAAGTGATTACCCGTTACCCGCAAATTGCTCACCTGATCCCACGGGAT
This sequence comes from Pseudomonas sp. NPDC087598, assembly GCF_044743525.1. NCBI lineage: Bacteria > Pseudomonadati > Pseudomonadota > Gammaproteobacteria > Pseudomonadales > Pseudomonadaceae > Pseudomonas > Pseudomonas sp. NPDC087598. Next base: position 21,047 of record NZ_JBIUWQ010000043.1, read on the forward strand.
CTGCTGTGGTTCTTCGCTGGCGACTGCCTGCATTACCTGTCCGATGAAGAGATCGACATGTATCAGGCACTGGAAGAACGCCGCTACGAAGCCGAACAGAACGATGAGCCGTTCGACTGGAATCAGGAAAAACAACTGCTGGCGATGTCCGCCCAGGACAGCAAGCACTGATTTTTCAGGTCTGAAGATCAAAAGATCGCAGCCTTCGGCAACTCCTACACGTTTTGTATTCCATGTAGGAGCTGCCGAAGGCTGCGATCTTTTGCTTTAAAGCAGCCCCTCACTTTCCGGCAATTCATACGCCATCGCGGCGTTGATCACGCCACCCGACTTTCCCGGTTTGCTCAGGGTCGGTTCTTTCTCCAGACACTCCACCAGATAATCGATAAACACCCGCAACTTCGGTGGCAGATAACGCGTCGGCGAATGCAGCAACCAGAGCCCGCCGTGGTAGGAAGCCAGAAACGTCCAGTCGGGTAGCACCTGCACCACCAACTTCTGCTCCAGCGCATAGCGCGCCGTGAAATACGGCAGGCTGCCAATACCGATGTGCTGTAACACCGCGCCCAGACGCACGCCGGTGTGGTTGGCGGCATACCGACCGCGCACGCCAACCGTCACCGCTTTGCTGCCCTTTTTGAATTTCCAGCGCGCATCGCTCGGGGTTTCGCCCAGATAGATGCAGCTGTGATTGAGCAAATCATGTGGGTGAGTCGGCGTGCCATGTTCGGCCAGGTATTGCGGGGTAGCACAGAGCAAATGATCGATGGTCAGCAACTGGCGACCGACCAGCCCGGCCGGAGGCCGATCAGTAATGCGGATCGCCAGATCGACATGATCGTCGATCAGATCGACCTGCCGATCCTCGAGGAGCAACTCGACATCGACCTTGGGATAACGGCGCAAAAATTCAGGCATATGCGGATGAATGACAAAACGCCCCACTGCTTTCGGCACACTGACCCGCACCAGTCCTTCGGCTTCATGGGTGAATTGGCCACTGATCTCCATCACTGACTTGGCCGCACTGACCATCTCCTGACAGCGCTTGAATACTTCTTCGCCACCATCACTCAGGCGCAGCTTGCGCGTGGTGCGCTGGAGTAAGCGCGTGGCCAGGGCTTTTTCCAATCGCGAAATGCTGCGACTCACCGCCGATGGCGAAGATCCGAGCTGCCGTGCCGCCTCAGAAAAGCTGCCGGTCTCCACGACCTTGACGAAAATCGCCATCTCGCCGAGCAGGGGTAGCGGGAGATTTATGCTCACAGCGCACAAGTCCTTTGATGTTTGAACGGATTATCACGTTATTACACGATTCATATAATAAAAATAGAAACTTTAATAAGGGCATGGAATATGACGCTTCGCCTCTTTTTCCATAGTGATGACCTCAAGGCCAATGTGGAAGTCCTCGACTGCACGCCCCACGAGAACGAATTTGCCGTAGTGCTGCGCGCCACACTGTTTCATCCGCAAGGTGGCGGCCAACCCTGTGATACCGGCTGGATCGGCGAAAGCCAGGTACTGCGCGTCGTCCAGGAACCGGATCGGATAGTCCATTTCGTCGACCGTCCGGTGAAACTCGGTATGACCATGATCCGCATTGATGAACAGCGCCGCTGCTTCAACACGCGCATGCACTCGGCCGGGCACCTGATCGGCCATTTCGTACAAGCGCTGGGCTGGACGCCGATCAAAGCGCATCACTGGCCGGACGAAGGCCGGGTGCAATTCAAGCCGGGTGACGCCGCTCAGGAAGTTGACGCTCACACCGTTCAACACGGCATCAGTGAGTGGATCGAACACGATCTGCCGCGCCTGACCTCGCTGCGCGAAGGCGCGCGGGAAATCGGCTTCGGTGAACTCCCGGCCTACGGCTGCGGCGGCACCCATGTACGTAGCCTGAAGGATCTTGGCACAGTCACGATCGCGTCCCTTTCGCAGAAGAAAGGCACGTTATCCGTCCACTACAGCGTGGATTGAGCATTTCGGACGCTGTCTTGCGCAGCGTCCGGCGCCGGGGGAACCGCGCTCGCCGGTTCCGTTGACTATCGATAGATGGACCTAAATAACATGATGCTAGACGTCGAGCGTCTCGATGAGACGTGCATAAAAAAACTGGCCAACGAAGAAGTCCTCGCCATCCGCGTCAAAGGCTTTTTGCCCGAACCGCTGGCGATCCAGATTGGCGACAAGATTCTCGCTCCAGGCTTTGAGGGCTACATCAACGCACCGAGTATCGGCCGCATCGGCATGGCGTTTTATGAGGCGGAAAACCAGCCGCTGTTGATCGAGGATTACTTCGAGCGCGCCACCAGCAACATCGCCGAGTTGCGAAATCGCTGTGCGCCCTACTCTTCGCCGGTCGACACGCTGCGCTGCATGCTCGACGAATCCTGGCCGGCCGGTGCGCATCTGGAAAACCTCTACGGACGCAAAATGTATGTCGGCCTGTCACGCGTGGTGAAACCCGGCGTGTGCTTCCTCGCCCATCACGACATTTTCGCCAAGGACGCGCCGGAGAGCTTTCAGGCGCGCAGCCTCGAAGCGCAGTTCGCCTGCAACGTCTACCTGAACATGCCCTCCGAGGGCGGCGCGTTGCAAATGTGGGACGACGACATTACCCCGGATCAGTTCGACGAAATGCGCGGCGACAGTTACGGCATCGACCCGGCGCTGCTCGGCCCGCCCACCCTGGAAGTGCGGCCCGAACCCGGCGACTTCATCATGTTCAATTCGCGCTGCATGCACTCGGTGACGCCGGGTGTGGCGGATCCGCGCCTGAGCCTGTCCTTCTTTGTCGGCTATCGCGGCAATGCTTCACCCCTGACTTTCTGGAGCTGAGATGTTATCGAATTACCTGGGCGAGTTTCTGGCGCTGGCCACCATTCATTTCCTCGCTGTGGTCGCTCCCGGCCCGGACTTCGCCGTGACCATTCGCCAAAGCGTACGCTTCGGCCGACTGGTGGGAATCTGCACGGCGCTGGGCATCGGCGCTGGGATTTCCGTGCACGTTCTCTATACGCTGCTCGGCGTCGGCGCATTGATGCACACCACCCCATGGTTGCTGACGGTCGCCAAGGTCATTGGCGGCGCCTACATCCTGTATCTGGGCGTCAGCCTGTTGCGCAGCAAACCGAAATCGACACTCGAAGGTGACAAAAGTAGCGACGCGCCATTGGCCGAACAAACTCTGTTCAAAGCCTTCAGCACCGGTTTTCTGACCAATGCCACCAACCCCAAAGCCACGCTGTTTTTCCTGGCGATCTTCACCACGATCATCAGCGCCACTACGCCGCTGCAGATCCAGGCGCTCTATGGCTTGTGGATGTGCTTTGTGAACGCATTGTGGTTCGTGATCGTCGCACTGTTTTTCTCCAGCAACAAAGTGCGCTTGCTGTTCATGCGCATGGGCCACTGGTTCGAACGCACGATGGGTGTGGTGCTGATTCTGTTTGCCGGTCGACTGATGCTGTCCTGGTAATTTGCCCCGCAACGCAGAAGGCCCGCCGACTTTCATCGGCGGGCCTTTTTCGTTTCAACTGCCGGTCGCCAGCCTGACTCGACTGCTATGGATAAACCGCGCACCCATCAATACGGTTGCCAACGTCAGCGCGGTGATCAGCCCTGACCAGATGCCTTGCGGTCCCCATTCCAGGCCAAACGCCAATCCGACACCGAGCGGTACGCCCACTCCCCAATAGCAAAAGACCGCGATCCACATGGGGATGCGAGTATCCTGCAAACCGCGCAACGCGCCGGCGGACAACATCTGCAAGCCGTCGGGAAACTGCAACGCTGCGGCATACAACAACAGCGTCGAGGCCAATGCGGTCACGGCAATGTCCGAACTGTACAAATTGGCAATCGCTTCATTGCCCAACAACAGAATCAGCACCGACGCACTCTGGGCCGCGAGGACGATGACACACCCCGCCCATGCGGCCTGCCGGACACCCTTGAAATCACCGCGCCCCAGCGCATGTCCGACGCGTACGGTAGTCGCCTCCGCCACGGCCACCGGGATCATGAAACACAACTGAGCCAGGTTCACCGCAATCTGATGCGCCGCAAGAAAAGTCGATCCCAGCCGCCCAATCAACAACGAAGTGACAATAAACAGACTGCCCTGCATCAGAATGGCAATGCCAATCGGCATGCCAGTCCTCAACAAATCAGCGATTGCCGCACGGCATGGCGGATCGAAGCGGGCAAACAACTGCAAATGCGCGAGACGCTTGCCGTACCAGAGATACCCGGCAAACAGCAGTGCCTGAAGCCACATCATCACCGCCGATGCGATGCCCAAGCCTTGCGCGCCCAACTCGGGGAAACCGAGCTTGCCGTTGGTCAGCACATACCCCAGAGGCGCCAGAATCAACAGCCCGCCGAAGCTGAAAATCATCGTCGGGCGCATCCAGTGCATCCCTTCGCATAAATAGCGCATGCAGAAAAACAACGTCAGCGCCGGACTCCCCCAGCGCACCGCGTGCAAAAAGGCCTGCGCCCCGGGAATCATCTCCTCGGCGATCCCGGCAGGCGCCAACAGCACGGGCGCAATACTCAGGAAGACAAACATCAGCAGGCCCATCAACAACGCCAGCCACAAAGCCTGGCGAAAAATCGGCCCAACCTCGGACAGACGATCAGCGCCAGACAAGCGCGCCACCGATGCAGTCAACGCGATCAACGTGCCGATCGGCACCAGCATCGGCAGCCACAGCAGCGCGGTGCCCAGCGTCACCGCGGCCAAAGTGTCTGTGCCGTGATTGCCGGCGATGAGATTGTCGACGAAGGCAATCAATCCGGCACAGACGTGCCCCACGACCAACGGCAGCGCCAGAAGCGCCGTTGCACGAACCTCGGGCAGCGCGCCACGAGATGTAGATATCAATGACATTAAGGGAAGATCCTGACAGGCGATAGACGGGATCGGCCACGGGAGCCGACGACGGGATCGTTATCCCAGAATCAACCTTGCGCTGGCTGTCAGACGCTTCCGGATTTTTCGGTTTCGCTGTAGGAGATTTGTAACAGCGGGCAGAAACACAAAAAACGCACAAACAAAAACGCCGCTCATCACTGAGCGGCGTTTTTGTGAATATGGAGCGGGAAACGAGACTCGAACTCGCGACCCCGACCTTGGCAAGGTCGTGCTCTACCAACTGAGCTATTCCCGCAATGGCGTCCCCTAGGGGACTCGAACCCCTGTTACCGCCGTGAAAGGGCGGTGTCCTAGGCCACTAGACGAAGGGGACAGGCTACAACTTTCACTAATAAAAACGCCGCTCACTGAGCGGCGCTTTTGAATTTGGAGCGGGAAACGAGACTCGAACTCGCGACCCCGACCTTGGCAAGGTCGTGCTCTACCAACTGAGCTATTCCCGCAAATGGCGTCCCCTAGGGGACTCGAACCCCTGTTACCGCCGTGAAAGGGCGGTGTCCTAGGCCACTAGACGAAGGGGACACGCTACCCGGAACACATGGTGTGTGTTTCGGTGTCCAGATCCGCATCCGAAGACTTGGTTCTGGTTTCACTCAGCCCCGCCCGAGAGCAGTGCTGTTTAAAATTGGAGCGGGAAACGAGACTCGAACTCGCGACCCCGACCTTGGCAAGGTCGTGCTCTACCAACTGAGCTATTCCCGCATTGGCGTCCCCTAGGGGACTCGAACCCCTGTTACCGCCGTGAAAGGGCGGTGTCCTAGGCCACTAGACGAAGGGGACACACTACAACATTCACTCCCTGCCGCGCTTCGCTGTGTGCTTTACGCTGCAAGTGGCGCGCATTCTATGGATGGATTGAGAGGTCGTCAACCCCCTGATATAAATTTATTTAAATCAATGACTTCGATCTGCTTTACGGGCCTGACCGGGCTTTTCCGTCGCCCGAAGTCTGGCGCCTATATTCCGGCAGTCGCCAAGACGTTATAGTCCACCGCACAGTGATGGCAATCTGCACATCAAGCGCCAGCATTCATATAAACAGCATGCGGCCGATACAGATTGACCAGCCGATCCAACTCGTCGAGCGGCGCTAGGCGCCTAAATGCCCAGCCACTACACTCGCATGCGAACCCTATAAAGAGGTCTTACCGGTGACACCACTCATGATCACCCTGCTAGTCATAGCCGGGATCGCAATTCTGATCGCCATTGGCTACATGAACCATGTGGTGGAAAACAACAAACTGGAAAAGGCCCGCACCAAAGTCGAACTCAACGACCGCCTGCGCCGCTGTGGCGAACTGACCGAAACCTTTCCCGGCCAGTTCATGACCCCGCCACTCAAGTTGCTGCTGACCCGCCTGGAACTCAACGTCTGCCAGCGCCTGCTGAACCTTGAGAAAACCAGCGCAACCACCAAGGCACGCATCGGCGAACTGAACGCACTGGTCGCCCAGGGCGAATCGATCCCGGTGAACAATCCGCCCGCGCCGATCCTGACCGAAGCCAAAGCCAAAGACGTGCGCTTCCTGCTCGAAGCCCTGCACGGCCAGATCACCCGCGCCGCCCATGACGGCTTCCTGCCACCGAACGAAGCCAAACACTGGGTTCGAGAAGTCCGCCACATTCTGGTACTGCTGCACATCGAGTTCTTCAACAACCTCGGCCAACAGTCCCTGCAACAAAACCAACCCGGCCAGGCCCGCCTCGCCTTCGAACGCGGCGTGCAATACCTGCGCAAACAGCAAGACCCGCAGATCTACTCCGAACAACTCCAATACCTGGAAAAACTCCTCGCCCGAGCCAACGCCCAGGTCATGGACAAAATCGCACCCGTTGAAGGTGAAGAGAACCAACTGACCGCCGGCCTCAAGGATGTTGAGGCAGATGCGGACTGGAAGAAAAAAGTCATCTACGACTGACTACAGATGCTGAAGAGAAGCCACCGAGAGGTGGCTTTTTTGTGGGCAGGTGCCTGAGAAGATCAAAAGATCGCAGCCTTCGGCAGCTCCTACAGGGAATGAGAATACCCGCCAGAGATTGGTCGGCTATCAGGCCGCCATCGCTGGCAAGCCAGCTCCCACAAAAAACCAGTACCCCCCAAACGCGGCGCATGCCGCCCCACTCAACACAATGAGCGTTAGCTCGAGTACCGCTCTTGATCTCAAAGGCCCGTCGGCAGGCTGAGTGAAGGGATTGATCCGGGGGTGGGAGCGCAGCGACCGTTTGGCGCAGCCAAATGCATCGAGAGGAGGTGCAGCGAAGCAAACCGTAGGCGATGCGCCCGGATCGATCCCGCAGCGAAGGAACCCGAGCCCCAGCGAGGGGCCGAACGTCAGGGTAAAGCCTTTTCGGTTACCTTTTCGGCGTTTGGAAAAGGTGACCCGCCGTAAGGGCGGAACCCTAAGCCGCCATCACCCAAAAAGCGGATATACCCCAAACCCCAAGAACATGGTCGGCCCAAAGGCCGCCAAGTCAAAAGCGTCAAAGCCGAAAATGCCCAACCATCCCCCGCAACTCACTCCCCAACTGCGCCAGCTCAATACTCGAAGCCGCATTCCCGCGCATCGCAATCGAAGACTGATCCGCACTCGCACGAATACTCGTCACACTGCGATTGATCTCCTCCGCCACCGAACTCTGCTCCTCGGCTGCCGCCGCAATCTGCTGATTCATCTGCTGAATCAACGACACCGCCGCCGCAATACTCCCCAGTGCGCTTTCCGTCTGTAGCGCATCACTCACCGCCAGCTTCACCAACTCGCCACTGCTCTGAATCTGCTGCACCGACGAGTGCGCCGCCGACCGCAAGGCACTGACCAACCGCTCGATCTCCTCGGTCGATTGCTGCGTACGCCGAGCCAATGCGCGCACCTCATCGGCCACCACTGCAAAGCCCCGGCCCTGCTCCCCGGCCCGCGCGGCCTCGATCGCCGCATTCAACGCCAGCAGGTTGGTCTGCTCGGCGACGCTCTTGATCACCTCCAGCACCGTACCGATATTCTGGATTTCGGCACTGAGGCTTTCGATGCTGGAACTGGCCGACGTCGCCGAATCCGCCAATTGCTCGATCCGCGCCATGCTCTGGCGCACCACCCGCTGACCACTTTCGACCTTGCCGTCCGCCGTCTGCGCGGCCAGCGCCGCCTCTTCAGCATTGCGCGCAACATCATGGACAGTAGCGGTCATCTGGTTCATGGCCGTGGCCACCTGCTCGGTTTCTTCCTTCTGACTGCTGACCTCAAGATTGGTCTGCTCGGTCACCGCCGATAACGATTGCGCGGAACTGGCCAGTTGTTCAATGCCGGCCTGCAACCCGCTCACAATCGTGCTCAACCCTGCACCCATCTGCTGCATCGCCAACATCAGCTGGCCAATCTCGTCACGTCGACTGACGTCTACGGTGGCACTCAAATCACCGGCGGCAATCCGTTGCGCGACCTCGATCACGCTGCGCAACGGCGCGACGATCAGTCGCGTAATCACCCACGCGGCCAACAACCCGACCAGCAATGCCAGCGCCGAAGAACCGAGAATCAACACCGAGTTCTTTTTCAGCTCGGCCTGCATGGCCCCGTCTTCGGCGACGTAAGCCTGATCCACCCGGTCCATCACTTGTGCTGCACGCTGATGCAACTGTTCGTAAACAGTCTTTTCCTGAGCCAGCAGTCCGGTGTACTCAGCCAGTTTGTCGTTGAAACCGGCGATGTGCCCGGAGACTTCATTGAGCACCGTCAGGTAACCCTCGTCCTTGACCGTGGATTTCAGCGCCTCGGCCTGAGCCTGAGCCTGTGCTGCCTGTTCGATATTGCCCTTGTCGGCACTGTCGGCATCACCCTTGCGGCTTTGATCCAGACGAATCCGCGCTTCATTCATCGCTTGCAGCATCAGCCTCGACACCTGACTGACCTGACCGGCCTGTTCAATGAACTGCGCGCCGTCCTTGCCCTCGGTGTCCTTCAAGGTATACGCACCGTCATCGGCCAGCCCGGCCTGCAACACGTCAAGGTTGTTGGCGACGCTGGACACTGACCAACTGGCCATTTCCAGCGCCAGATCCTTGGCCTGGGTCAACGAGACGAATTCATCGAACGCCTTGCGATAGGCGCCCAAAGACTGCTCAACATCGGTCATGACCGGCACATTGGCCGACGACTGCGCCTTGAGTTCGTTGGCCTGGGCAATGAGCCCGTCGACCCCTTCACGCAAGGCATCCGCGGTTTTCGGGTTACCGCGCAAGGCATATTCCTGTTCGAGCAGGCGCACCTTAAGCAAACCACTGTTGAGCGATGACATCTGCTTGAGCCCGTCGAAGCGTTGACTGATGGTCTGCAGGGACCAGACGCCAATGGCCGCAACCAGCGCCGTCAACAGCAGCACCAGCACAAACCCGATACCCAGTTTTTTCGCCATACCGAGGTTGGCAAAACGTCCTTGCACGGCCGAAATCATTGCGCGTAGTCCCCTGCCATAGTCAGTAGATGAAGAGTCGCAATGGCCATGAACCAGCACAAGTCTCTGGCGTCGGAATAATGGCAAAAAGCTACGCTCGCGTCGTTTTCAGAACACTTGAGGTCGATCCGCACCGGTATTGCGAAAAAACAGTCGAGCACGCGGATCACAGGCGTAAGCCACGTTGATGCGGCACCACTCGCCGGCCTCATCACTGGGACTGAACGCATCCGGGGCCGACAGCAGTACACCGCAGCGTTGAGCCTGTCTGCGAACCCCGGCCTGATCAGCCATCCGCGAACGGGCCCAGATAAACAATCCACCGCAGGGTTTGCCGAAAATCTCCCAATCGGCGTCCTCCAATGCCTGCAACGCCGCGGCGCGATCGGCATTCAAGCGCTGCCGCTGGCGCTGTACCAGTTTGCGATAAGCGCCAGTCGCCATCAGGCTGGCCAGTACGGCCTCGGAAAACCTTGAGCCACCCAGACCACTGATCATCTTGACCTGAGCCAGGCGCGCTACCAGCTCGCTGTCGGCGAAAACGAACCCGACTCGCAACGAGCTGCTCAGCGTCTTGGAAAAGCTGCCGACATAAATCACCCGCCCCTCGTCGTCCAGCGCGGCCAGACGCGTGCCGTTGCCCGTGTGCAGGTCCGCGTAGACATCGTCTTCAATCAAGCGCACATCGTAGGTCTTGCTCAATTGCACGATGCGCTGGGCCACCGCCGGTGTCAGGCAACTGCCAGTGGGATTGTGATGGTGACTGTTGATGAACAACGCGACGGGCCGAAATTGACGCAGCAACGCTTCAAGCGCCTCTATATCCGGCCCGCTCGGCGTGCGACGCACTTCAAGCATGCGTATCCCATGCAGGCGCAACAGGTCGAACAGCGGTGCATAACCGGGGGCTTCGACGACCACGCAGTCGCCGGCCTTGAACAAGGTACGAACAATCAGATCGAGCGCGTGGCTGGCGCCGTCAGTGCTGAGCAATTGCGTGCTTCGCGCTTCGATGCCGAATAGCTTGAGGCGTTTGACAATCTGCTCGCGCAAGGCAGGAAGCCCCAAGGGCGTGCTGTAGTTGAACAGACTGGCCATGTCAGTGCGCGCCACTTCACGCAAGGCGTAACTGAGATCGTCAGGCTCGCGCCAGCTCTCCGGCAGACCACCCGCGCCTAGTTTCAAGCCGCTGGCGGCGCCGCACACCAAATCGCACCAGGCATGGCGCCCCTCGAACGGCAACGATTCTTCCTCTTCGCTCAGCTTCGATGGCGCTGCTGCGACGATAAAGCCTGCGCCCTGCCGCGTGGTCAGAACGCCCTGCGATACCAACCGCTCGCAGGCCTCGAAGACACAAGACTGACTGAGCAGATTGCCCCTGGCAATTTGCCGAACGGAGGGCAACCGAGTGGCCGGCGGCACCCCGCTTTGCAGGATCCATTCAGTCAATCCGTCAACAATCTGCTGCACGACCGGCACCATTGCCTGTCGATCAATTCTCAATTCCATGAGCAAGCAAACTCCTGTCCGTTTTGCTGGCGGCAGTTAATCACAGCCGCGCCGTACAGGCTGTGCGACAACGCCGCCAAAAGCGACCGATCTAATCATTTGATACACATTGTTTAGGCGTTTAAGGGAACTGAACGCGGCCCATAAAAAAGCCCGCACGAATGCGGGCCTCTTCCTGCAACAGTGTTCAGAACGCGGTAACGCCACCGTCCACCGCCAGCGAATGACCGGTGGTGAATGCCGCACCGTCGCTGCACAGGTACAGCACGGCGCTGGCAATCTCCTCGACCTTGCCGATACGACCGACCGGGTGCATGGCATTGGCGAACTCGCCCTTCTTCGGATCGGCCTCGTAGGCCCGACGGAACATGTCCGTGTCGATCACCGCCGGACACACTGCGTTGACGCGGATTTTCTTCTTCGCGTATTCGATGGCCGCCGATTTGGTCAGACCGATCACCGCGTGCTTCGACGCCGCGTAGATACTCATCTTCGGCGCCGCACCGAGCCCGGCCACCGAGGCAGTGTTGACGATCGCCCCACCGCCCTGCGCCAGCAACAGCGGCAGCTGATATTTCATGCACAGCCAGACGCCTTTGACATTGACGCCCATGATCGCGTCGAACTCGTCCATCGAACCTTCGGCCAGTTTGCCCTTTTCGATTTCGATCCCGGCGTTGTTGAAGGCATAGTCGAGACGGCCGTAGGTATTGATCACCTCGTCCATCAGATTTTTCACTTCGCTTTCGACGGTGACGTTGCAGCGCACGAAGGTCGCTTCGCCACCGGCTGTACGAATCAGCGCCACCGTGCCTTCGCCCCCGGCAGCGTCCAGATCGGCCACCACGACTTTCAAGCCTTCGGCGGCAAATGCCTGGGCGGTCGCCCGGCCAATGCCGTTGGCGGCACCGGTGACTACGGCAACCTGACCGGAAAACGTCATGCTCATTGTTTTGTCCTCGAACGGATAGATGCGGGGGAGCTTGTCTGCAACAGCATAGCCACAGGGGCTCTGCGGGCGTCAGCACTATCAGACGGCTGTCTAGGTCCCCATGCGTTGCAGTGATAAACCAATGCCGGTCACTATCACTGCACTGGATCGGCGTGCATTCGCCGCATCAGCCAACCTTGCGACATCGCCACTGAAGGTCTATCAACAAGGCTTCATTCAATTCGAGTGCCTGCCATGACCAACCAGACCAATCGCCAGTTCCTGCTCGCCAAGCGCCCGGTGGGCGCTGCAACCCGCGAGACCTTCACTTATCAGGAAGTACCGGTGGGCGAGCCGGCGGCGGGCCAGATTCTGGTCAAGAACGAGTATCTGTCCCTCGACCCGGCCATGCGCGGCTGGATGAATGAGGGCAAGTCCTACATTCCGCCAGTCGGTATCGGCGAGGTCATGCGCGCCTTGGGCGTAGGCAAAGTCATCGCGTCGAACAACCCGGGGTTTGCGGTCGGGGACTACGTCAACGGCGCCATTGGCGTGCAGGATTACTTCCTCGGCGAGCCCAGAGGTTTCTACAAAGTCGATCCGAAACTGGCGCCGCTGCCGGTTTACTTGTCCGCGCTGGGCATGACCGGCATGACCGCCTACTTCGCCTTGCTCGATGTCGGAGCGCCGAAGGCCGGTGACACCGTGGTGCTGTCCGGTGCAGCGGGTGCGGTGGGCAGCATCGCCGGGCAGATCGCCAAGATCAAAGGCTGCCGCGTGGTCGGCATTGCCGGCGGTGCGGAAAAATGCAAATACCTGATTGATGAACTGGGCTTCGACGGCACCATCGATTACAAAAACGAAGACCTGCTGGCCGGGCTCAAGCGTGAATGCCCGAAAGGCGTGGACGTGTATTTCGATAACGTTGGCGGGGAGATTCTCGACGCCGTACTGAGTCGCCTGGCGCCGAAAGCGCGAGTGGTGATCTGCGGTGCAATCAGTCAGTACAACAACAAGGAAGCGGTCAAAGGCCCGGCCAACTATCTATCGCTGCTGGTCAATCGTGCGCGCATGGAAGGTTTTGTGGTGATGGACTATGCGGCGCAGTACGCAAGTGCCGCGCAGGAAATGGCCGGGTGGATGGCCAAGGGGCAACTCAAGAGCAAGGAAGACATCGTGGAAGGCCTGGAAACCTTCCCGGAGACGCTGATGAAATTGTTCAGCGGCGAGAACTTCGGCAAGTTGGTGCTCAAAGTCTGAAGGCACTGCAAAACAAATGTGGGAGCGAGCCTGCTCGCGAAGTGGGCGTGTCAGTCGATATCAATGTTGACTGATACACCCCATTCGCGAGCAGGCTCGCTCCCACATTTTGGATCTTCGCTGGCTGGTTAAGCGATTTCGGCGACGACGGAGGCCAATGCCTTGGCCGGGTCAGCGGCCTGGCTGATCGGACGGCCGATCACCAGATAATCGGAACCGGCATCCAGCGCCTGACGCGGGGTCAGAATCCGGCGCTGATCGTCCTGCGCGCTGCCCGCCGGACGAATCCCCGGGGTCACCAGTTGCAGCGACGGATGTGCGGTTTTCAGGGCCTGAGCTTCCAGCGCGGAGCACACCAGACCGTCCATCCCGGCTTTCTCGGCCAGTGCCGCCAGACGCAAGACTTGCTCCTGTGGCTCGATGTCCAGGCCGATACCGGCGAGGTCTTCACGCTCCATGCTGGTCAGCACGGTCACGCCGATCAGCAGCGGTTGCGGGCCGCTACGCTTGTCCAGCACTTCACGGCAGGCCGCCATCATGCGCATACCGCCGGAGCAGTGCACGTTGACCATCCACACGCCCATTTCAGCGGCGGCTTTCACAGCCATCGCGGTGGTGTTGGGAATGTCGTGGAATTTCAGGTCGAGGAATACTTCAAAACCCTTGTCACGCAGGGTGCCGACGATCTCGGCAGCGCAACTGGTGAACAATTCCTTGCCCACTTTGACCCGGCACAGTTTCGGGTCCAACTGGTCGGCCAGCTTCAGTGCGGCGTCACGGGTGGGGAAATCCAGGGCGACGATGATAGGAGTCTGGCAGGCGGACATGGATGGGCTCTCAGGCAAGTCGAAATCGGCGCGCATTGTAGCGGAACCGGCGGCGGCGCGGCACCCGATGATCGGTAAATCGTCGCCCCGACCGTGATCAGCATAGCGCTCGCTGCTATTGTGTCGAACCGGATACACAACCGACACGCCGCCTACAAGCGCCCACGCTAGCCTCGCCAGCCGCAACACGTCCTTACATCAGCACTTCCCGCCTTACGGCCGGACGCCTATGCTGAAACCACCACCTCGCAGCCCATCTTTGTGGTTGGCGGCCAACTGGCAGATGAACAGCCCCATGCACAACACCCAAACGACCGCAACTGATGAGCCCAAAGACGACAAGCGCTGGAGCATCCGTGCCCTGATCGTCGACGATGACGTGCCGATCCGTGAACTGATGATCGACTACCTCGCGCGTTTCAACATTCACGCCAGTGGCGTCACCGACGGCGCGGCGATGCGTCAGGCGATGCAGGCCGAGCATTTCGACGTGGTCGTGCTCGATCTGATGCTGCCCGGCGAAGACGGCTTGTCGCTGTGTCGCTGGCTGCGCGCCGAATCGGACATCCCGATCCTGATGCTCACCGCCCGCTGCGAACCGACCGACCGCATCATCGGTCTGGAACTGGGCGCCGATGACTACATGGCCAAGCCGTTCGAACCGCGTGAACTGGTCGCTCGTATCCAGACCATCCTGCGCCGGGTGCGCGACGATCGCACCGAGCAACGGGCCAACATTCGCTTCGATAACTGGCGCCTGAACAGTGTCCTGCGCCAACTGATCGCCGACGATGGCCTCGTCGTGCCGCTATCCAACGCCGAATTCCGCCTGCTTTGGGTGTTTATCGAGCGGCCACGCCGGGTACTCAGCCGCGAACAGTTGCTCGACGCCGCCCGTGGCCGCTCGATCGAAGCCTTCGACCGCAGCATCGACTTGCTGGTCTCGCGCCTGCGGCAAAAACTTGGCGACGATCCGAAAGCTCCGCAACTGATCAAAACCGTACGCGGTGAGGGTTATCTGTTCGACGCAAGGGACATCGGCTGATGCGAGCGCGCTTCGACACGCTGTTCGGCCGCCTGTTTGGCGTGCTGTTCGTGGCGATCGTCCTGGCGCACCTGCTGGCCTTCGCCTGGTTCCACCACTACGGCCCTCCGCCGCCGCCACCTCCGCCGGAGTTTTCCCAAGACGCCGAAGGGCAGCGACCGCCCCCGGACCCGCGTTATCCGCCACGCCCGCCGCGTCCCTGGTTTGGCGGGCCGATCGTGCCGCTGACCTTTCAATTTGTCTCGTTGATGATCGCTGCCTGGTACGGCGCCAAACTGCTCAGCCGACCGATCCAGCGTCTGAGCGACGCCGCCGAGCGCCTCAGCGAAAACCTCGACAGCCCCCCGCTCGATGAGTCCGGCCCAAGGGAAGCAAGGCAAGCCGCACATACCTTCAACCTGATGCAACAACGCATTCAAGAACAGGTGCAGCAACGCGCGCGCATGCTCGGCGCGGTGTCCCACGATCTGCGTACACCGCTGTCGCGGCTGAAACTGCGTCTGGAAAACATCAGCGACGACAAGTTGCAAAGTCAGATGCGTCAGGACCTCAACGACATGATCGGCATGCTCGACGCCACCCTCACCTACCTGCATGAACAACGCACCAGCGAAGCGCTGCAACTGATGGACGTGCAGGCACTGGTCGAATCGCTGTGCGAAAACGCTCAGGATCAAGGCGCAGACGTGCAAGTCAGCGGCCATTGCGCGCCTTTGCCCGTGCAACCGATGGCCCTGCGCTCGTGCATCAACAACCTGATGGATAACGCCCTGCGCTATGCCGGCCAGGCGCGCATCGAATTGCTGGATCAACGCGAGCAACTGCAGATCCGCGTGATCGACCATGGACCCGGAATTGCCGAAGACAAGCGTGAAGCGGTGTTTGAGCCGTTCTATCGCCTGGAGGGTTCGCGCAACCGCAATTCCGGCGGCGTGGGACTGGGCATGACCATCGCCCGGGAAGCGGCGCAGCGACTGGGCGGACAATTGAATCTGGAAGAAACCCCGGGCGGTGGCCTGACCGCAATCATCCGCCTGCCTCGCACCTGAGAAACACACAAAATCCTGTGGGAGCTAGCCTGCTCGCTCCCACTGGGGTTCAGCATTGTCATTCCAACGTGTGTACCAACCGGTACAAATCCCACATACCCACGACAAGTTTCCCCTTGAGGCTGCATAAGCCGGTATGCCCACCGGTTTTACAGTCCAAGGAGTGAGCCCGATGATCGGTAGCGTCAGCAACTACACGAGCTATACCAGCACCAGCAGCACCACCACGCAGAACGCACGCAGCCAGCAACTGCAAAAAGAACTGTTCGCCAAGCTCGACAGCAACGGCGACGGCGCGGTCGATCAGGACGAACTGAAAAGCGCCCTGTCACAGAAGTCCAACGACGGATTGCTGGTCAACCTCAGCAAACAATTCGGCGATCTGGACAGCGACGACAGCGGCAGCCTCAGCGCCGAAGAAATGACCGCCATGGCGCCGCCACCGCCACCCCAAGACCAAGCCCCGAACACCGACCTCGCCGACGCTCTGATCAGCGCCCTCGACTCCGATGGCGACGGCGCCATCAGCAGCGATGAACTGAGCAGCGGCCTCACCAGCGCCGGCAGCACCGCCGACAGCAACGAAATCTTCTCGGCCCTGGACAAGAACAAGGACGGCACCGTCAGCCAGGACGAACTCACCGCCAGCCTGACGCCGCCACCGCCTCCACCACAAGTCAACAGTGACGAGTTGTTCAGCCAGCTCGATGCCGACGGCGACGGCAGCGTCACTGCCACCGAATTGAGCAGCGCGTTGCAGGCCAGCAACAGCACCTCGGCGACCAGCACCGACACCGGTGCGGCGCTGCTCAAGGTTCTGGACAGCGACAGCAGCGGTGACGTGAGCAGTGATGAATTGAAGGCCGCTTTGCAGGCGGGACGTGAGCGTCCGTCGGATGAGGAGACGGCCAGCGCGCAGTCAACTGGTGAAGCGCTGAACCGCATGATTGCCAACCTGAGCAAACAATATTCGCTCACCAGCGCCGCGCCGGTGGGCAAATATCTCAACGTCGCGACATAAACGAACCTCGTGCAGGAGCTGCCGAAGGCTGCTCCTGCATCGGAATGGGTATGCATCTTGGGTTGGGGGCATATCCGTTGCTGCGGTTATGGCTGCTTAGGGTTTCGCTCTTACAGCGAGTCACCTTTTCCAGACGCCGAAAAGGTAACCCAAAACGCTTGGCCCCGGCGTACGGCACTTCGCTTAGGCTCATTGTTCCCTCGCTACGGTGTCCATCCGGGGGCATCGCCTACGGTTGGCTGCGCTGCACCTCCTCTCGATGTGTTTGGCTTCGCCAAACGGCGCTGCGCGCCTAACCCCCGGATGAACACCTCCGCTCGGCCTGCCGAAGGGGCTGAAGGGCAACAGCAAAGCAAGAGCCAAAGCAGATCAAAAGATCGCAGCCTTCGGCAACTCCTACAGGGAATGGGTTTACCTGCCAGAGCTTGGTCGGCTGTCAGGCCGCCATCGCTGGCAAGCCAGCTCCCACAGGGGTCGAGTACAGCCGACAGAAACATGTCTGCTGTCAGGCCGCCTTCGGGAGCAAGCCCCCTCCCACAGTTTGAACCAGTCTCACCCGCCAGAGACTGGTCGGCTGTCAGGCCGCCATCGCTACCACAAAAAAACAAGTACACCCCCGCACGCGGCGCATGCCGCCCCACTCAACGCAATGAGCGTTAGCTCGAGTACCGCTCTTGATCTTGATCTCGGAGCCCGTCGGAAGGCTGAGTGGAGGGATTGATCCGGGGGTGGGAGCGCAGCGACCGTTTGGCGCAGCCAAATGCATCGAGAGGAGGTGCAGCGCAGCAAACCGTAGGCGATGCGCCCGGATCAATCCCGCAGCGAAGGAACCCGAGCCTAAGCGAGGGCCGTACGTCAGGGTAAAGCCTTTTGGGTTACCTTTTCGGCGTTTGGAAAAGGTGACCCGCCGTAAGGGCGGAACCCTAAGTGAGAGTGTCAGATTTTTTGTGTGCGGGCCGTTAATGGCCTGCCGCCAGGCAGGCCTTTATTTCACCAGTTAGACCTGATGAATCGGTCTCCGTACAAAACCGCAAATTGATTCATAGCATTTTTCCAGTCATGGGCGGCGCTGCCCCAGTTGGCGGTGATGTTTTGCAGTGCCAGCCAGATCAGTTTCGTCGCGGCTTCGTCGGTTGGAAAGTGACCCCTTGTCTTGATGATCTTGCGCAGCTGCGAGTTGATACTCTCGATGGCATTGGTGGTGTAGATCACCTTTCGTATGGCTGGCGGGAACACAAAGAACGGGATAACTCGATCCCAAGCGCGTCGCCAAGCTGCAACCACCGTTGGATATTGCTTGCCCCAAGGCCCCGATTCGAAGGCATCCAGAGCTTGCTCGGCGACTTCGGCGTTGAGAGCTTGATAAATCGGTTTCAAGGCCTTGGCCAGTTCGCGACGCTTGTCCCATGCCGCGTAATCAAGGCTGTTGCGGATCAGGTGAACAATGCATGTCTGCAACGCTGTCTGAGGAAACACTGCAGCCAAAGCTTCAGGCATGCCTTTGAGACCGTCCGTTACCGCGATCAGGACATCTTCGACACCCCGGGTTTTGAGGTCATTGAAGACTTTCATCCAGAACTTGGCGCCCTCTGTGTTCTCAATCCAGATGCCCAGAATGTCGCGGGTGCCGTCCGGGAGTACGCCCAGAGCCAGGTAAATCGCTTTGTTACGAACCACGCCTTCATCACGGATTTTAACCCGCAGCGCATCGAAGAAAATGACCGGGTACATGGGCTCGAGTGGCCGTTGTTGCCACGTACTGACTTCTTCCAGAACAGCGTCGGTAACGGTGCTGATGAAGTCATGGGAGACATCTGTTGCGTACTGTTCCGAGAGAAATGCACGAATCTCACGAACGCTCATACCGCGGGCATACATGGCAATGATCTTGTCATCAAAGCCTGTAAAACGCCGCTCGTGTTTGGGGATCAAAATCGGAGAAAAGCTGCCGTCACGGTCTCTGGGAATATCTAGACGCAACGGGCCGTCATCGGTCAGCACGGTTTTGCCGCTCTTGCCGTTACGCTGGTTACTCGAATCCTCAGGGCGCTCCGCGCCCTGAGGATAGCCAAGATGAAGTCCCAACTCGGCACCAAGGGCTCTTTCGATAAGCGCCTTTTTGAACGCCATCGCGGCATCCTGAATCGCTTCGGCACTCATCGACTCGCTGAGGAACTGGTCGATCAGCTCTTTTGGAATGGACGGAAGGTCACGCTTGGCCTCACGGGCCGGTTTCTTTTTGGTTGGCATACATGCACCTCTGCAGCATGTTATGCCCGAACACAAAATTTATGACACTCCCACCTAAGTAGCCATCACCAAAAAAACGGATATACACCCCCCCAAAAAACCAGCCTAAACCCGAGCCTGACTCTTACTCCAATCCGTCAACAAACTATAAGCAACAGCCAAAAGCGTAGGCCCGATAAACAACCCGATAAACCCAAACGCAATCAACCCGCCAAACACCCCAAGCAACACAATCACCAGCGGCAGATTACCGCCCCGGCTGATCAGATAGGGCTTCAAAACGTTATCCACACCACTGATGATAAACGTCCCCCAGATCCCCAAAAACACCGCCATCCCATACTCACCCTTCCAGGCCAGCCAAGCCGTAGCCGGTACCCACACCAACGGCGGCCCCATCGGAATCAGACTCAGCAGAAACGTCACGATCCCCAGCACCAGCGCCCCCGGCACCCCGGCAATCAAAAACCCGATCAACGCCAGAACCGCCTGCGCCGCCGCCGTACCGATCACCCCGTTCACCACCCGTTGCACCGTACCGGCCACCAACTCGATGTAATACCCGGCACGGTCACCGATCAAACGCTCCAGCAACCTGTGAGCAAACGCCGCCAGACGCGGCCCGTCGCGATAGAAAAAGAACACAAAGACAATGCTCAGCGTCAGCTCGAGAATCCCGCCGCCGATCTGCGCACTGCGCGCCAGCAACCAGTTACCGACCTGCCCCAGATAAGGCTTGATCGACACCATCAGTGCCGCGCCCTGCTGATCGATGCTGTTCCAGATCCCGACCAGTCGCTCGCCTACCAACGGCACGGCTCCGAGCCAGACCGGCGCTTCCGGCAATCCATCGACCTGCACGTCCTTGATGAATGCGGTGGCATCGCGCACATGATCGGCGAGGTTGAACCCCAGCCAGACCAATGGCGCCGCCACCAGCAACATCCAGCCCAAGGTCAATATCGCCGCAGCCAGCGACTCTCGTCCATTGAGTAGCCGGGTCAGAAGGCGCATCAGCGGCCAACTGGCAAACGCCAGCACCGCCCCCCAGAACAGCGCCGACCAGAACGGCGCCATCACCCAGAGACTGGCACCAAACAACACCAGCAGCAGGATCTGCACCAGCAGTCGATCGTTATTGAGCATGTAGAGTCTCGAAAAAAATCAGTCAGGCCAAGAATAGGCGAACACAGCGCGCGTGTTCGCCCGATAGAGCTTATCGCAGCAGATCGATGCGCAAGCCTGCGCCGTCGACACTGCCGGTTTCCATCCGCGCCGCGCGAACGCCCTGATTGATCAGTGCCTGACGCCAGGCCTCGGCTTTCGGCCCGGATACCGTCACTCGCTGCGTGGTGTCGAGGTTCAGGCCACGGGAAATCAGACGCAGCCAGGTGTCATCCGGATCATTCACAAGCTTGGGAAAGTCCAGCTCGCCGGTACTTTTGAGCTGACGCAACAAGGTTGCGGAGGTCGGCAGCAACTCGCCAAGCGGCGCAACGGCCTCGAACTGTTCGACATGCAGATAGGCTTTGCGATTGCCCCGCGTGATGCTGTAGAGCGCCACCAGCGTGTTGTCCTTCGGTGCCGCCAGCCTCAGCAACAGATAGGCTTGCTGCTCGTCGGCGCCGTACAGTTTGGAATTGCCAAACACCTCGTTGGCCCACAGGCTGCTTTCGCCGCAGTCCCGCGCCTGGCACCAGAACAGCAACTCGGCGTCCTGCTTTTGCAGGGCCTCGCGGGCGGCGGTGAAGGCTTCGGTGGCGGAATGTTCGGGGGGCAACTCGTAGGTCACCGAAGTGGTCTGGCCACGGGCAGTCACCTGACCGTCGAAACGCAACTGGCCACTGATTTTGCGGATTGAACCCAGCGGGTAGATCCGCTCCAGTTCCACCGGCGGCCGATAGTCGACGATTTGCGCGTCAGCCAGGCGCGGCACGATCTGCAGATCCTGACTGCCCGGCACATCGGCGGCGAACGAAACGGAACTGAAACAGCACAGCGCCAACAGACTGAGTGATCGCTTGGCCAGGCTCATCGGATGGGCATGGCTTGGCGGTTCGGGGTCGTAGCGGTATAGAAATCCATCGTGGTTGTCTCCCATTTCAACCCGCCCAGCCTCGACAGTTGCCCGCAGCAAGTCAAGGAATGGCGAAGAAGCGATTGAAACAGTCTGCGACAAGATCCGCACCGGCCTCATCGTTCAGGTGCAAATGATGCCCACCCGCCAGCTGTTCCCGGCTAAAGGGTAGACGTTCCAGCAGTTCCGGGTGTTTGGCCAGCATGCCGTCGGCGGCGACGATCAATTGCGCCGGGCAAGCGATGCGTTGAATGAAGGCCATCGCCTGTTCCTGGGTCAGGCGCAGCGGCGATGGCAGGGTAAGACGGTTGTCGGTGCGCCAGGTGTAACCACCGGGTACCGGCATCAAGCCGCGTTGGGCCAACAACTCGGCGGCTTCACGACTGACCGCCACCAGGCCTTTCATCCGCGCTTCGATAGCACGGTCGAGAGTGTTGTAAACCGGTTTGCGTTTCTCGCGCAGATCCAGCTGTGCCTGCAGGGCCATGCCCATGCGCTCGGCAGCATTTTCGCCTTTGTCTGTAGGAGGAATTACCCCATCGATCAACGCCAGATGCGTGATCCGCTCGGGTAACGACCCCGCCAGTACCATCGAGACAATCGCGCCCATCGAATGCCCGAGCAGGCCGAAACGCGTCCAGCCCAGTTGCTCGGCGACTTGCAGCACATCATGGGCGTAGTCCCACAACGCATAGCCGGCGCCATTGGGCCGGTGCCCGGAATGCCCGTGCCCGGCCATGTCCAGCGCAATAATGCGCAAGCCTTTGAGCTTCGGTGCCAGCCGCGCAAAGCTGTTGGCGTTGTCGAGCCAGCCATGCAGGGCGATCACCGGCAACCCGTCTTCGGGTCCGAACAAATGCGCCGCCAGTTCGATATGCGGCAGGCTCAGGCGCACTTCTTCGAAAGTCGGGCTCATGCGCAATCCTTGTCCTGACGGGTTTCCCAGCGAGTGAACAGGTTCTTCAGCAGTCGTGCAGTGTCCTGCGGACGCTCCAGAGGAAACATGTGCCCGCCGGGCATGCTCAGCGCTTCACCTTGCGGCATGCGTGAAACAAAGCGGGTGTGATGGCGCATGACCACGTTGCTCTTGTGCCCGCGCACCACCGCCAGCGGCACTTTCAATTGTCGGGTACGACCGGGGCTGGTGTGCGGCACGCCGCGATAGATGCTGATCTCGGTGGCCGGGTCGAAACGCAGGCGCAGCTTGTCACCGACCGGGTGCAAACCGTGTTGCAGGTAAGCGTCGAAGCATTCCGGATCGAAACCGCGAAAAAGCGACTTGCCGGCGAAATAGCTGCGCGCACTGTCGAGATCGGCAAACTCCTCGCGCCGCCCCAGTGTGCGCCCGGCCGGGGTCAGCCTATCAATGAAACCGAAGCGTTTGGCGGCGCGGATAACCCATTGATCACTGCGAGTCAGTACTGGCGAATCGAGCATCACCACGCCGCGATACAGCTCAGGGCAACGCAACGCCGCGTGCAAATGCAGAACACCACCAAATGAATGACCGACACCCCACACTGGTTGATCCTGCTGCTGCAAATGGTGGATCAGCTCGTCGACCAGGTTGTACCAGTTGTCATCCGCCGGGAAACGCGGGTCATGGGCATGCTGTTGCAGGTGCGCAACCCGATACTCGGGCGCCAGCGCCGCGAACAACTTGCCATAGGTGCCCGAAGGGAAGCCGTTGGCGTGGGCGAAAAAGATCGGTTGCGACATACAGGCAAATCCATGAGCAAGAACGTGGCGTTGATTGTCCGCAAGACCACGCTCTGCGGCAATGACCGTAACTGCCAGGAATGATGACAGTCAGGTCAAAGCTATGGGCAAATCGACAATTACCGCGCCGGCGGCTGTTCACCCAGCGGCACCACCGCCATGGTCAAGCGCGACACACAACTGGCCTTGCCTTCATCGCTGGTCAGACGGATATCCCAGACGTGGGTCGTACGGCCGATATGAATCGGCTTGGCCACCGCTGTCACCCGGCCACTGCGCAGGCCGCGCAGATGGTTGGCATTGATCTCAAGCCCTACGCAGTAAAACTTGCTGGCGTCGATGCACAGATAACTGGCCATTGAACCGACGGTTTCCGCCAGCACCACCGACGCGCCGCCATGCAGCAAGCCGTAAGGCTGGTGAGTGCGATGGTCGATGACCATGCTCGCCGTCAGCGACTCTTCGTCGAATGCTTCGAAGCGAATATCCAGCACTTCGCCGATGGTGTTTTTCTGGATTGCGTTCAACTGCTCGATGTCGGGAGTGGTACGCCACAGGCTCATCGCAGACTTCCTTGGTTGTTTTGGTCGACGCTCAATCCTGCCACAGCACCGCTTCGCTGCGCTCGCTCCATTCTTCGAAACGGGCGCCGTAAGTGTCTTCGATGACGTTGCGTTTGATTTTCAGGGTCGGCGTGAGAAAGCCGTTTTCCACCGCCCAACTGTCCTTGACCACCACCAGTCGACGCAGGCGCTCGTGCTTGTCGAGCACGGCGTTGACCTCTTCCAGCAGTTTTTCCAGGCTCGAATGCAGACTCGCCCGGCCCTCCTCCTGATTGACTGTCGACAGCACACACAAACCCAACGGTGCACTCAGGCCATCACCGACCACACACACCTGTTCAATCCGCGAATGCACCGCCAGACGGTTTTCGATTGGCGCCGGGGCGACGTATTTACCCTTGCTGGTCTTGAAGATTTCCTTGAGCCGACCGGTCAGGCGCAAACGACCCTCGGCATCCTGTTCGCCCTTGTCGCCAGTGCGTAGAAAGCCGTCCTCGGTCAGCGTCTCGGCGGTCTTCTGTGGTTCCTTGAAGTAGCCAAGCATGTTCGCCTGACTGCGCACCTGCACCTCACCCGACTCGTCGATACGCACCTCGACATCCGGGCACGGTTTGCCGATCCAGCCCTGTTTGTATTGGCCCGGCAGGCAGATGTGCGAATAACCGCAACTCTCGGTCATGCCGTAGACCTCCAGCACATCGAGGCCCAGTTTTTGATACCAGGTGAGCAAGGTCTGCGGCACCGGCGCCGCACCGGACAGAGCGACGCGCAAGGCATCCAGCCCCAGACCCGCCAGCACTTTGTGCCCTACCCGCTTGCCAATGAACGGCAGGCCGAGGAGAAAATCCAGACGTTTTGCCGGGATCTTGCTGTAGACACCCATCTGAAATTTGGTCCAGATCCGAGGCACACCGAACATCGCGGTCGGCCGCGCACGCTTGAGATCGGTGATGAAGGTGTCGAGGCTTTCGGCAAAAAACACCGTTTGCCCGGTATAGATCGATGCCAGCTCAACGAACATACGCTCGGCAACGTGACAAAGCGGCAAGTACGACAGCAAACGGTCGTTCTCGTTGAGCCCGAACAGTTGCGTGCCACGGGTCGTGGCGAATCCAAGATTGGCAAAGCTGTGCATCACGCCTTTGGGCAGGCCGGTAGTGCCGGAGGTATAGATAATCGTCGCCAGTTGCTCGGCGGCGGGACGCGGATCGTCCTGAATCGGCGAGCAGCGCTGCAAGTCCGCCCAGTTGAAATCGAACTCGCCGGGTGGATGCAGCGGCAGGCTGATGGTCGGCAGATCGACGGGCACGCCTTTCGACATGCCGGGCCAGTCATCGAGTTTGCCGATAAACGCCAACGCGCTCTCTGAGTGATTGAGCACTTGGGCCACGGAGTCAGCAGTGAGGTTGGGATACAGCGGCACCGAAACATGCCCGGCCATCCAGATGGCGAGGTCGGCGATGATCCAGTGTGCGCAGTTTTTCGAGATCAGGGCGATGTGGCTGCCGGGCGGCAACTCCCGCGCGCGCAGCCAGTGTGCAGCGCAACGGGCCTGATGACCGACGTCAGCCCAGGTCAGGGTCTCGACCTGCCCGCCACCGATGGGCTGTACGAGAAAGCGCTGGCGCGGATGCCGGGCCTCGCGTTCGTAAAACACGTCCAGCGGCAAACGGAATGCGGCAGACATGCGACTCGCTCCTGTTTTTTAGGTCTGGAGCAAGCGTAGTCAACCAAGCAAGTGCTTGGTTGGAAAATTCAAACAATTAATTTCAGGTGCACAAAGAACCAATGTGGGAGCGAGCCTGCTCGCGAATGCAGGGTGTCAGACACATAAATGGTGAATGACACTCCGCTTTCGCGAGCAGGCTCGCTCCCACAAAAGGAGCGGTGTTAGGGATGCTTGAGGCTGTTGAGCTTCATCGAGCCGATCAGCAATTCACTGTGTTCCAATTCAGCCAGGCCAGCGGTGCTGACCCTTTCCGGTGGATGTCCGGCGCCATGCTGCAGATAGCTGAGCAGATTGCCCACCAAAGGGTTGTGGCTGACCAGCAGCACATTGCTCACCGACACCAGTTGATCGGTCACCTTGTCCGGATCAACTTCCGGCGTCAGCCACTCGACCGTGCGGATCTCCGGCTCGAAACCCAACGCCTCGCGAACAATCTGCGCGGTCTGTTGCGCGCGCAGATACGGGCTGGCGTAGATCGCGGTCAGCGGCTGCCCGATCAAGCGCGCCGCGCTGCTCAAGGCTTCCTTGCGACCGTGATCAGTCAGTTCCCGCTCGGAATCAGGACACGAGCCGTAAGGCACGGCCTCACCGTGACGCAACACCCAGAGTTTCATAGCTTGGGCTCCTCATCTCGGGCCGGGTGCGGTGCTGGCGGCACGGCGTGCGGCGCTTCACCTTCCGGCGTACGCGGCGTTGGCCAATCAGCAAACGGCCAAGGTTTCTGGTCGCTGTGAAAACTGCCGAAACGACCGATCTGCGCCAGAAACTGGCTCAGGCTGTCGCCGAAACTCATCAGGCCGGCGCTCGGCGCGCCATAGATCAGTCTATACACAAGCTGCACCAGCACCACCACACCGAGGACGAACTGCGCTACCTGCCAGACCACTATGTAGACGATCATCCACAACACCCGCAGCAGGATGGACTCGTACTTGGCTTCGGTTTTCGGATCGTTCATGGCTCACTCCCTGCTGAATCAGTTGAAACCACTGGTGGAAATAAAGTCGACGTCGGTTTTCGGCTCGGCCCGCATCAACAGACCAATGACCTGTTCCAGCGTGCGCCCCTCGAACAGGATCGCGTGCAGCCCGGCGACCAGCGGCATGTACACGCCCACTTCCTGGGATTTGGCCTTGAGCACTTTCAGGGTATTGACCCCTTCGGCGACTTCACCGAGGCGCGACACCGCGTCCTCAAGACTCAGGCCTTGGCCCAGGGCGAAGCCGACTTGATAGTTGCGGCTCTTCGGCGACGAGCACGTCACGATCAAGTCACCGACACCGGCCAGACCGAGGAAGGTCATCGGGTTAGCGCCCTGATTCACCGCAAACCGGGTCATCTCGGCCAGGGCGCGAGTGATCAGCATGCTCTTGGTGTTTTCGCCCATCTCCAGCGCAACTGCCATGCCGGCGATGATCGCGTAAACGTTTTTCAACGCCCCGCCCAACTCGACACCGAAACGGTCGGCACTGGCGTACACACGGAAAGTGCGCCCGTGCAAGGCAGCCTGCACTTGTTTGCACAGTTCTTCGTCTTCACTGGCGACCACCGTGGCAGTCAACGCGTGCTCGGCGATTTCCCGTGCCAGATTCGGCCCGGACAACACGCCGATGCGCGCTTGCGGGGCGATCTCTTCGAGGATCTGGCTCATCAGTTTGAAGGTGTGGGCTTCGATGCCTTTGGTCAGGCTGACCAGCATTTTGCCGCTCAGACGCTCGGCGTGAGCCGCAAGCACCGTGCGCAGGGCACTGGACGGCAGCGCGACAAAGCACAAGTCGCAGGCGTCGAGGGTTTCCTGCAGGTCAGTGACGGCGGTCACGCCCGGCAGAATCTTGATGCCTTTGAGGTAACGCGGGTTTTCGCGATTGACCCGGATGGCCTCGGCCTGCTCGGGGTCACGCATCCACTGCCGGACTTGATGGCCGTTCTCGGCCAAAAGATTGGCCACGGCGGTTCCAAAACTTCCGCCTCCCAGGACCGCAATCGGGCGCTGTTCAGTCATATGCAATCCGTTAATCCATACCAGTGGCGATGTCGGCATTATACGGGGCGACCCCGTCGCGGCCAGCCCCCGCGTCAATTACCGACACTTGTAGGAAGAAGACCAATAAAACCTAGGAAAATGCCTCTAACGTGACTGGAAAAGTCGCTGCCCTCGGTTAACATGCGCGCCAATTCTTCGCTCTATAGGCTGTGTCGTGTTTTTTGCCGCTCCCCCACCGCGTTCCTCCCTGCTGCTGGCGCTGTTGTTCAGCCCGCTGTCGCAGGCGGACGACATGTTCATGGACAGCGAAACGCTGCCTCAGGTGCTGACGGCCACGCGCCTGAAGCAGACACCTGCGGAAGTGCCGGGGAGCATGACCGTACTCGACAGTGAATTGATCAACGCCAGCGGCGCCCGCGACATCAGTGAACTGCTGCGGCTGGTGCCAGGGATGATGGTCGGCAACATCAGCGGCAATCAGGCAGCGGTCAATTACCACGGCACCAACGCCACCGAAGCGCGGCGCATGCAGGTGCTGATCGATGGCCGCTCGGTCTATCGCGCAGGCCTGGCGACGGTGGACTGGAGCGACATTCCGGTGGCCATTGAGGACATCGAGCGCATCGAAGTCTTTCGCGGCCCGAACACCGTCAGCTACGGCGCCAACGCGCTGATGGCAGTGGTCAACATCATCACGCGCAACCCAGCAGACAGCCACGGCACGCGGCTGAAAATCACCCGTGGTCAGCGCGGTATCAATGACTTCTATGCCAGCCAGGGCACCGGCTGGAATGGCGGCGATCTGCGCCTGTCGCTGTCCGGTCAGGAAGACGATGGCTTCGACAGCGACCGCAGCGGCGCCGATTACCGCGACAGTCGCCGCTTGAACCGCTTCAGCCTCGCGGTCAGTCACACCCTCAGCGACAACCAGAGCCTCGACTGGCAGGTCAACGCGAAGGATGGCACCAATCAGCGGCCCTACACCTACCGTCCGGTGTTCTCCGGGATTACCGCCGCGGGGAACAATTCCGACGTGGTGGCCAAGGACTACGCCGGCTCGGTGCGCTGGAATCTCGACATCAACCCAGAGCACAGCCTTTATATCCAAGGCTCGGCGCAGCACTGGGATCGTCAGCAAACCTGGCGCGCCTGCGACGCCGAGGTGTCGTTCAGCCCCGAGCTGACGCAACTGTGGCAGCTCAACCCGAATTACACCGAACGTCTGGCACGCAACATCACCCGTTTCACCGGTCCCGGCGCGGCACCCGGCACACCGCAGGAAATGGCTTTGGCCAATCGCGTACTTGATCAATGGCGCAACGGCGCCAGCCAGACGTTGTGCGGCGAAATCGACCAGAGCGCCCGCGAATCGCGCTACGACCTCGAACTGCAAGACACCCTCAGCCTGTCCGACAGCGTGCGCCTGGTCAGCGGCATGAACTATCGTTACGACCGGGCCGATTCCGAGACTTACTTCAACGGCACGCTGGACGACACCACTTGGCGCGCGTTCGGCCAACTGGAATGGCGCGCCAGTGAACACTGGCTGTTGCAGGGCGGTGCGATGTTCGAAGACACGCAACTGATCGGCAGTTCGCTGACGCCACGCTTCGCGGTCAATTACCTGATCAATCCGCGCCACAGCCTGCGCGCGGTGTACTCGGAGGCGATTCGCTCGCCGGACATGTTCGAGAACAACGTCAACTGGAGCTATCAGGTCAGCAAGCTGCAGCCCTCGGCCTACGGCCAGTCTTCGGCGCGTTACTTCGTAAAGACCCGTGGCCCCGGCGATCTCGATCAGGAACACATGCGCTCGCGCGAGCTGGGCTACAACGGCTATTTCGCCGAACTGGGTCTGGCGCTCGACGTGAAGCTGTTCTACGACGAGATTACCGGGATGATCAGCGAACCGCTGCGCAACAACCAATACATCGCCAGCAACGCCAACAGCTCACGGTTTCGCGGCACCGAAACCCAGCTCGACTGGCGCCTGAGCACCGTCGACCGCCTGCGTCTGACGTACGCCTACGTCGATGCCGAGGCGAGCAATCCGCTGGATCAGCAATTCACCGCCAGCAACAGCGGTTCCGCTGGCTGGCTGCGCGACTGGGGCCACGGCTGGAACAGTGCCCTCTTCTATTACGGCGACAACGCGCTCAACGGCTACCGCTTCGAGCGGGTCGACACGCGAATCGTCAAGCGCATCGCCCTGGGCAAGGCTCAAATGCAATTGGCCGGCGTGCTGCAGCAACGCCTTGACCATGAGCCGACCACTTTCGCCGACAACAATTACGACGAGCGCCGCGTGCTGTACCTCAGCGCCGAGCTGGAATTCTAAGGTGCGCTACGGCCTGACGCGCAAGACGCCAACCCTGGCTCACTGGCTGGCCGGGTTGCTGCTGTTTCTGACCGCGTGGCTGCACGGTGTGGCGGTGCAGGCCGCCGACATTCTGTTGACCGGTGCCGAAGAAAGCCCTGGCGTGCAAGCTTTCGTGCAGGCCCTGAGTGAGTTGCGCCCGACCGACACCGTGCGTTTCCAGCCACTGGCCAGCCTGCCGGCGCCGGGTAAATTGCCGGCCAGCCTGCGGCTGATCCTGCTCGATCTGCCGAGCCTCGACTGGCGCCTGCAAGAGTCCCAGGGCCCGGCGACGCTGGTGTTACGCATCAGTCGCCTGCAAGCCCGCCAACGTCTCGGCTCGGCACAGCCGTCCCGCCTGAGCCTGCTGTGGAGCGATCCGCCGCTGGGCCGACAACTGCAATTGATTCGGCGGATCCTGCCGCAGGCACGCCGGGTTGGCGTGTTGTTCGATCAGCACAGCGAGTTCCTCCTAAAAGAGCTGCATCTGGCAGCGCAGCCGTTGAATCTGGAAATCGTCAGCCAGCGCTGGGACAACACCCACGACAGTCGCCCCTTGCAAACCGTGCTGAAAAACAGCGACGTGCTGCTGGGCCTCGACGACCCCGATCTGTACAACCCGAAAACCGCGAAAAACCTGCTGCTCAGCAGCTACTCGCGACAATTGGCGCTGATCGGTCCGAACGCCGCGTTTGTCCGTGCCGGCAGCCTGGCCAGCAGTTACAGCGACCAGAACGATTGGCTGAATGTGCTCGACCATTTGCTCGACCAGTCTCCCGCCAACTGGCCACGAGCGCTCTACCCCGCACGTTTTAAAGTCTCAAGTAATGCCCAGGTAGCTCGTTCACTAGGTATTGAACCGCTGAACGAAGCGTCTGTTGCCCGCGCGTTGGCTGAAGGAGAAAGCCGCCCATGAGTTTCCGTCGTCGTTGGGACATCAACACCCGCACCCAGCTGATCAGCCTGGGCCCGGCGCTGTTGCTGACCTTGCTGTTGATCAGTTTCTTCACCTTCGTGCGCATTCAGGATTTGCGCCAGGAGCTGAACCACACCGGCCAACTGATCGCCAACCAACTGGCGCCCGCCACCGAGTACGGGGTGATTTCCGGTAACAACGAAGTGCTGGAAAGTCTGCTCAAGGCCACGCTGGCGACGCCCAACGTGCGTTTTCTGGAAGTGCAGGACAGCGCCAACCGGATTCTGGTGTATGTCGAACAACCGGCGAACGCCCACAGCCGCCCGCATCAGGTCGAGGTGTTTCAGGCACCGGTGCGTTTGCAACGGATCGCTCTGCAGAATGATTTCTTCCAGGACGTCAAAGTCAGCAATGGCGGGGCCAGCGAAGATTATCTGGGGCGCGTGATCGTCGGTCTGTCCAACGATGCTTTCAGCCAGCGTCAGCAGGAAATCCTCTTCAAGGCGGGGATTCTGGCGTTGTTCGCCCTGCTCTTCACCTTTGTGCTGGCGCGACGTCTGGCCGGCAGTCTGTCGCAGCCGATTCGCGATATCGGCAACGCGGTCAAGGCGATTCAGGACGGCGACTATAAAACCCCGCTGCCGATCGTTGATGACACCGAACTCGGTGCGCTGTCGCAGCACATCAACAACCTTGCCCAGGCGCTGGAACAGGCCAGCCGTGAACAGCAGCAGGCCATGGCACAATTGATCCAGACCCGCGAAGAAGCGGAAAAGGCCAACAACGCCAAATCCGACTTTCTGGCGATGATGAGCCATGAACTGCGCACGCCCATGAACGGTGTGCTGGGCATGCTGCAATTGCTCGAAACCACGGAGATGACCGAGGAACAGATCGAGTACGCCGCCCTCGCCTCCGAATCCACCGAGCATTTGCTCAAGGTGATCAACGATATTCTCGACTTCTCGCGCATCGAACGTTCGGAGCTGGAGCTTGAGCACATTCCGTTCAACCTTGCCGAACTGATCGGGGCCTGCGCGCAATCGTTCCAGCACAGCGCGGTGCAGCGTGGCCTGGCCCTCAATCTGCGGATTCCCGAGGACATGCGCGGCTTGCAGGTGCAGGGCGATCCGACGCGGATCCGGCAGATTCTGGTCAACCTGGTCGGCAATGCCCTGAAATTCACCGAACAGGGTCGGGTCAGCATCGAGTCGCAGTGGCAGTCGCTCGATCACGAACTGCTGTGGTTCACCTGCTCGGTCCGCGACAGTGGCATCGGCATTTCGTCCGAGAGCCTGGAGTCGATGTTCAACGCATTCCAGCAGGCCGACAGCTCGATTTCGCGACGCTACGGCGGCACCGGGCTCGGCCTGCCGATCGCGCGCACCCTCGCCGAACGCATGGGCGGCACCTTGCGCGCACAGAGCGAGGAAGGTCGCGGCTCGGTGTTCACCCTGGAAATTCCGCTGGCTCTTTATAAGCAGGCGTTGCCACAACTGGCCGCCCCCCGCGCCTTGAATGGCAATGGCCACGGCGAGGGGCGCAATGTGTTGCTGGTGGAAGACAATCCGGTTAACCAGACCGTGATCGAAGCAATGCTGCGCAGCCTGGGCTTTACTGTCAGTGTCGCCACCGATGGCGCGCAGGCGGTGCGCAGCGCCGAGGCCAATGATTTCGAAGTGATTCTGATGGATTGCCGTTTGCCGATCATCGATGGCTATGAGGCCACCCGGCAGATTCGCCAACTGCCCGGGCGCCGCGACGTGCCGATCATCGCGCTGACTGCCAATGCCTTGCAGGGCGACCGCGAAACCTGCCTGTCGGCGGGGATGAACGATTATCTGGCGAAGCCGTTCAAACGTAATGATCTACAGCAGATTCTGCAGCGTTGGGTGTCCTAGTGACGGTCTTTTGACCATCTGTGACTGGCGTGAAAAGCGAAAGTGCGGCAGTCTTAGGCACCCGAACGAGCCTCAAAAGGGGCTTGAATAAAAATTTCAGTGCACAAGTGTACATTCATGTCCTTGGTGCTGTGACTTTCACCACAACGCAATAGTCTATGAGTAGGCTGCCGGTTCGAGGCATGAACGCTTCGAACGGTCGGGAAGATTTGCCCCACCTGCCGCAGGGGCTTATGGCGGCGCTCGCATGACCACCCACAAC
>NZ_JBIUWQ010000044.1:0-52787 GCF_044743525.1 Pseudomonas sp. NPDC087598
CTGCACTGCAAGACGCAGGCGTAAAAACCGTGCGTTCGCTGGCAGACATCGGCAAGGCCTTGGCCGAGCTGACTGGTTGGGCTGTCAAGTAAGCCTCGCGCTTAGCTGACGCTTCACCAAACAAAGGCCACCTTCGGGTGGCCTTTGTCGTTTCTGGCTTAAAGGGTTTTGAGCAGGCTTTTGTGGCGAGGGAGCTTGCTCCCGCTGGGCTGCGAAGCGGCCCCAACTCAGGCGACGGAGTTTTGTCTGGTACCAAAAGGTAACTGGTTTTTGCGCCTGCTGCGCAGTCGAGCGGGAGCAAGCTCCCTCGCCACAGGGTTCCGGTTATGAAAAATAGATACGTAAACGCGACAAAGACACGTCGCGTATCGGATAGTTCGCCCTCTAACAGTGCGTTTGTCAGACAAATTCGTTAGGCTAGCAGCCATTTTTGCGTCTGCCGCCCACAAGGCATGCAACGCGCTAAACGGGTTGATCCCATACGGATCGACAGCATTTCCCTAACCTCACAGGGAAATCCCCTCCTAAATTCCGATTCAGAGTGTGGTTTCCTTAATGAAAGTTTTGAAAGGTCAGGACATCCTGGCACTTGGTTTTATGACATTTGCCCTGTTCGTCGGGGCCGGCAACATCATCTTCCCGCCTATCGTCGGTTTGCAGGCCGGACCGCACGTCTGGATGGCGGCGCTGGGCTTTCTGATCACCGCGGTCGGTTTGCCGGTGATCACCGTCGTTGCACTGGCCAAGGTCGGTGGGGCGATGGATGCACTGAGCAGCCCGATCGGCAAGGTCGCTGGCGGCATTCTGGCTGCCGCGTGCTATCTGGCGGTCGGTCCGCTGTTCGCGACACCGCGTACCGCGACCGTGTCGTTTGAAGTGGGCCTGGCGCCGCTGGCCGGCGAAAGTCCGCTGGCGCTGTTCCTCTACAGCTCGGTGTACTTCCTGCTGGTGTTCTTCATCTCGCTCTACCCGGGCCGTTTGCTGGACACCGTCGGGCGCTTCCTCGCACCGCTGAAGATCATCGCGCTGGCGGTACTGGGCATCGCTGCATTCGCCTTGCCGGCCGGCGACATCGGTCAGGGCACAGCGGAATACGTGGCGGCACCGTTCTCCCAGGGGTTCATCAATGGTTACCTGACCATGGATACCCTCGGCGCCCTGGTGTTCGGTATCGTCATCGTTAACGCGATCCGCTCCCGTGGCGTCGAGTCGCCTGCGCTGATCACCCGTTACGCGATCATCGCCGGGTTGATTGCCGGTGTTGGTCTGGCGCTGGTGTATGTCAGCCTGTTCCGTCTCGGTTCCGGCAGTCATGAAGTGGCGGTCGGTGCCACCAACGGCGCGGCGGTACTGCACGCTTATGTGCAACACACCTTCGGTTCGCTGGGCAGTGGTTTCCTCGCGGTTCTGATTTCGCTGGCGTGTCTGGTGACGGCAGTTGGTCTGACCTGCGCCTGTGCCGAATACTTCAGCCGTGTGGTGCCGCTGTCCTACAAGACGCTGGTGATCATCCTGGCGGCGTTCTCGTTGCTGGTGTCCAACCTGGGCCTGACCAAGCTGATTGCGTTCTCGATCCCGGTGCTCACCGCGATCTATCCGCCGTGCATCGTGCTGGTGGCGCTGAGCTTCTGCAAAGACTTCTGGCATGAACATGGGCGCATTCTCGGCCCGGTGATGCTGGTGTCGTTCCTGTTCGGCACCATCGATGCGCTGAAAGGCGCCGGTCTCGCTGACTGGATGCCTTCGCAACTGTCCCACCTGCCGCTGAGCGAGCAAGGTCTGGCATGGCTGGTGCCGTGCGTGATGACCCTGGTCGTCGCAGTCATTTGCGATCGCCTGCTGGGCAAGCGCAGCGAAGCCATTGCTTAAAGCATCGTGACCCGCCACAAGCGGGTCTTGAACGCTTAAACAGAAATGCCCCGTATCAATCGATACGGGGCATTTTTTATGGGCGTCAGGGAGTGTCTTTTTCCTTGAGCTAGCGTCGAAGCAACTGCATCGCTTTTATGCAGGCTCACCCCCACAGGTCCCGTGTTCACACTCCACAAGGAATTGCATGTCGTTCATCCAAGCCAACCTGATCCACCTGCTCGCCGCACTCTGGTTTGTCATCTGCTGGGGCGGTTACACCCGTTACGCCAGCTGGAAGGCTCGCGACACCGCGTGTCTGGCCAGCGTGTTGCATCTCTACCGTGAAGACTGGATGCGCCGGATGTTGCTGCGTGATAACCGTATTGCCGACGCCAGTGTGATCGGCAACCTGGAGCGCAACGCCTCGTTCTTCGCTTCCAGCACCCTGATTATCCTTGCCGGTATTCTCACCGTGCTCGGTGCATCCGAGCGGGCGGTGTCGCTGCTGGCTGACATCCCGATGGTGCAGCAGGCCTCGCAGGGCATGTCGGAGATCAAGTTGCTGTGCCTGGCGCTGGTGTTTGTCTACGCGTTCTTCACGTTCAGTTGGTGCATGCGTCAGTACAACTTTGCCGCCGTGCTGGTGGGGTCGGCGCCGATGGTGGGTGAGCGGCATGTGTCGGAGCAGGAGCGCAAGGCGTTTGCGTCACGGGCGGCCCGGGTGATTTCCATGGCGGCCAACCAGTTCAACTTCGGTCTGCGTTCCTATTATTTCGGCATGACCATGCTGGCGTGGTTTGTCAGCCCGTGGCTGTTCATGCTGATGAGTGCGGGCGTGGTGCTGGTGTTGTACCGCCGCGAGTTTCATTCCGACGTTCTTGATGTAATGGTCTATACCCCTACAGAGGCGCCCATCCCCGAGGCGAACAAAGAGGTCGTTTGATGAGTATTCCGTTCTGGTGTGTGTTTATCAGTGCATTGTTGATCTACATCGCGCGCCTGCCGGTGGGCAAGGCCATGAAAGAGCAGGGTGGTTACAACAATCACTTGCCACGCCAACAGAAGGCGCAACTCACCGGTTATGGGGCGAGGGCGCTGGCGGCGCACCAGAACAGTATCGAGGCGTTCATCCTGTTCGCAGTTGGTGTGCTGATGGCGCATACCACGCAAACCCAGGGATGGTTGATCGATGCCTTGGCGATCATTTTTGTTATCGCCCGGATCATCTACTTGTGGTTCTACCTGGCTGATCTTCCCAAACTGCGCAGCCTGGTCTGGTTAGTTGGCTTAGTGTGTTCGTTGCTGCTAATGATTAGTCCGACTTTTAGAACGGTTTTGCTCTAACCAGGCATTACCGAAAAATGACAGACAAAAGAAAACCCGCACCAGGCGGGTTTTCTTTTTTGAGCAGCAGAAGCGAATTATTGCTTCTTGGCAGCTTCTTCTTGAGCAGCTTGATTCGATTCAGCCTGATCTTTGGCGGCTTCGGCGTTTTCTTTCGCCGCGTCGTTCACTTTATTCTGAGCGTCATTCATTTTCTGCTGAGCCTGCTCAGCATGTTGGTTGGCATCTTGAGCTTTGTCCTCGGATTTTTTATCGCAGGCAGCGAGACCGAGGGAAGCGGTCAACATCAAGGCAATAGCTAAAGTCTTACGCATGGGGTGTTTCTCCTTATGGAAAATAACTACTGGCCTTAAGAACGTTGCCCGCAACGTTAAGTTCCTCATTTCTTTCAGATATATAAGTTTGTTTTTACACGGAACTTTTGTTGTATTTGTTACTACTGGCACAAGGCTCTAACGAGAGTAATTATCAAATGGCCGAAAACCCCGTTTTTGAGCGTGCGACACGATTTCTTTCGGCGTTGCGCCACTGTCAGGTACTGGGTCTGAGGGTGCACAGCGCCTCCAGCGAAGGCCTTACCGTGATCCTGCCGTACAGTCCGCAAATCGTCGGCAATCCGCAGACTGGCGTCATTCACGGTGGGGCAATCACCTCCTTGATGGACACGGCCTGCGGCATGTCCACGCTGTGTGTGCTGGCGGAATTCGAAGTCTGTCCGACCCTCGACCTGCGCATCGACTACATGCACGCCGCCGAGCCCGACAAAGATGTCTACGGCTTCGCCCAGTGCTATCGGGTCACGACTGATGTGATCTTTGCCCGCGGCTTTGCCTATCAGGATGATCCCGAACAGCCGATCGCCCATGTCGTCGGCACCTTCATGCGCATGGGCAAAAATATAAAAGGCACCAAAGGTTTCGGCGGCGCGATCAAGGGAGAAGGTCAATGAGCAACGATCTCAAGGATCAACTGCAACAGGCCCATGCACAGGGCGACTATGCGCCGTTGCTGAAATTGATCCCGTATGCCGGACTGATCGGCATTGAATGCTCACGCGTCGGTGACGAATTGCTGTTCAAGCTGCCGGCAAACAAGGACAACATTGGTAACCCTTTATTGCCGGCGATTCACGGCGGTGTGATCGCCGGGTTCATGGAGCTGGCGGCGGCCCTGCATCTGTTGATCTTCACCGGGACACCGGGGGTGCCGAAGATCATCGACTTCTCTCTCGATTACCTGCGCGCCGGGCAGTTTCGTGACACATGGGCCAAATGTCAGGTGTGCCGCCAGGGGCGGCGGGTGGCGAACGTGGCGGTCACGGCCTGGCAAAGCACCGAAGGCGAACCGATTGCCACCGCCCGCGCGCACTTCAAAATTGAAGAGCCCTTGAAATCCTGAACACTGCCCCAAACTCTGATGACAACCCGCCGCCGACCATTTGGGTCGCGGCCACTGCCATCTGATTGGAGTTTGATGACCATGAGTGTGGAAACTCAAAAGGAAACCCTGGGCTTCCAGACCGAGGTAAAGCAGCTGCTGCACCTCATGATCCATTCGCTGTATTCCAACAAGGAAATCTTCCTTCGCGAATTGATCTCGAACGCCTCTGACGCTGTCGACAAGCTGCGCTTCGAAGCCCTGGCCAAGCC
Source organism: Pseudomonas sp. NPDC087598 (assembly GCF_044743525.1). NCBI lineage: Bacteria > Pseudomonadati > Pseudomonadota > Gammaproteobacteria > Pseudomonadales > Pseudomonadaceae > Pseudomonas > Pseudomonas sp. NPDC087598. The sequence goes on from NZ_JBIUWQ010000044.1 coordinate 4,845, forward strand.
TGAGTTGCTCGAAGGTGGTGCGGATCTGAAAATCCGCGTGAGCTTCGACAAGGACGCCAAGACCGTCACCCTCGAAGACAACGGTATCGGCATGAACCGTGACGATGTGATCACCCACCTGGGGACCATCGCCAAGTCGGGCACCGCCGATTTCATGAAGAATCTGTCGGGCGATCAGAAGAAGGATTCGCACCTGATCGGTCAGTTCGGTGTGGGCTTCTACTCGGCGTTCATCGTTGCCGACCAGGTTGACGTGTATAGCCGTCGCGCCGGCACCCCGGCCAGCGAAGGCGTGCACTGGTCGTCGAAAGGCGAGGGCGAATTCGAAGTCGCCACCATCGAAAAACCAGAGCGCGGCACCCGCATCGTTTTGCACCTGAAAGCGGCTGAAGACGAGTTCGCTGATGGCTGGCGCCTGCGCAACATCATCAAGAAGTACTCCGACCACATCGCTTTGCCAATCGAGCTGCCGAAAGAAGTGACGGCCGCCGAGGGTGAAGAGCAGCCAGCCGTTGAATGGGAAACCGTCAACCGCGCCAGCGCCCTGTGGACCCGTCCTCGCACTGAAGTGAAGGACGAGGAATACCAGGAGTTCTACAAACACATCGCTCACGACTTTGAAAATCCGTTGGCCTGGAGCCACAACAAAGTCGAAGGCAAGCTCGAATACAGCTCGCTGCTGTACGTGCCGGCCCGTGCACCGTTCGACCTGTATCAGCGTGAAGCGCCGAAAGGCCTGAAGCTCTACGTGCAACGCGTGTTCGTGATGGATCAGGCCGAGTCGTTCCTGCCGCTGTACCTGCGTTTCATCAAAGGCGTGGTCGATTCCAACGACCTGTCGCTGAACGTGTCGCGTGAGATCCTGCAGAAAGACCCGATCATCGATTCGATGAAGACTGCGCTGACCAAGCGTGTGCTCGACATGCTGGAAAAACTGGCGAAGAACGAGCCTGAGCAATACAAAGGCTTCTGGAAAAACTTCGGTCAGGTCATGAAAGAAGGCCCGGCAGAGGATTTCGCCAACAAGGAAAAAATTGCCGGTCTGCTGCGTTTCGCATCGACCAACGGCGACGACGGCGAGCAGATCGTCGGTCTGGCTGACTACCTGGCACGCGCCAAGGAAGGTCAGGACAAGATCTACTACCTCACCGGCGAAACCTACGCGCAGGTCAAGAACAGCCCGCACCTGGAGGTCTTCCGCAAGAAAGGCATCGAAGTGCTGCTGCTGACCGACCGTATTGACGAGTGGCTGATGAGCTACCTCAGCGAGTTCGACGGCAAGACTTTTGTCGACGTGGCGCGCGGTGACCTCGATCTGGGCAACCTGGACTCGGAAGAGGACAAGAAGGCTGCAGAAGAAGTCGCCAAGTCCAAAGAAGGTCTGGTCGAGCGTCTGAAAACTGCGCTGGGCGATTCCGTGGCTGAAGTCCGCGTCTCCCATCGTCTGACCGACTCGCCGGCCATTCTGGCCATTGGCGAACAGGACCTGGGTCTGCAAATGCGTCAGATCCTCGAAGCCAGCGGTCAGAAAGTGCCGGATTCGAAACCGATTTTCGAATTCAACCCGAGCCACCCGCTGATCGAGAAACTCGACGGCGAGCAGAGCGAAGAGCGTTTTGGCGACCTGTCGCACATCCTCTTCGATCAGGCAGCCCTGGCGGCTGGCGACAGCTTGAAGGATCCGGCCGCGTATGTGCGCCGTCTGAACAAGCTGCTGGTTGAACTGTCGGTTTAATCAAGTTGTAGAAAAACCCGCTTCGGCGGGTTTTTTCATTCTGGTGTTTAAGCAATCAGGAGTCAGAAATGAGCCAAGTCACTGTACGTTCCGTGATCTATCAGATTGACGGCCAGCCGTATGAAGGTCGTCTGGCGTTCGACGCCGAGCACAAAGGCGCGCGCCCGGGCCTGTTGATGGCGCCGAACTGGATGGGCGTCAGCGCCGGTGCCGAAGAGATCGCCAAGTCGGTGGCGGCCAAGGGCTATGTGGTGTTGATCGCTGACATTTACGGCCAGGCCGTACGCCCGCAAAACGCCGATCAGGCTGGCGCGGCGATGATGCCGTTGAAGAACGATAGGGCGCTGTTGCGCAAGCGTATGCAGGCTTCTTTCGAGCAATTGCAGAAGCAGGGCGAAGCGGCAGTCGATACCTCGAAACTGGCAGTCTTCGGTTTCTGTTTTGGCGGTTGCTGTGCGCTGGATCTGGCGCGCACTGGCGCGGCGGTGAAAGCGGCGGTTGCGTTCCACGGCACACTGGATTCGCCGAATCCTGCAGATGCGCAGAACATCAAAGGCTCGGTGCTGGTGCTGCACGGTGCTTCCGATCCGTTGGTGCCGAAAGAGCAGTTGCCGGCATTTGAAGACGAGATGAACGCCGCGAACGTCGATTGGCAGTTGCTGAGCTACGGCGGTGCGGTGCACTCGTTTACCGATCCGCACGCCAATGTGCCGGGCAAGATGATGTACGACGAGAAGACCGCCAAGCGCGCATTCAAGTCGATGCATGATTTGCTGGATGAAGTCTTCAAGGGCTGATTCAGTTGTCAGGCGCCCATTCTGTGGTGTCTGACCTGGCCTCATCGCGAGCAGGCTCACTCCTACAGTTGGAATGCGTTCCCCTGTAGGAGTGAGCCTGCTCGCGATGGCGATTTTTCAGGCGATACAAAACTCAGGGCAATTCAATCCGCTCGACTTCACCCGGCACCGTCGGCCAATCCCCGGCCGCCCACTTGCGCCGTGCCTCATCAATCGCCGCCGGATCGCTTGCAACAAAATTCCAGTTGATCCGCCGAGGCCCGTCCAGCGACGCACCGCCGAATACCACGGCATGAACATCGCTGTCGGCAAACAGGCTCATCTCTTCCCCGGCCGGCAACACCACCAGCGCGTGCGGCTCGATCGCTTCGCCATTCAACTGCGCATCACCACTCAACACGTACACCGCGCGTTCTTCATGTTCGGTGGGGATCAGCAGTGTGGTCGCGGTTTGCATCTTCACTTCGGCGTACAGCGTAGGAGAAAGCACCGGCACCGGTGATTCCAGACAAAAGCCTGACCCGGCAATCATGCGGATCTGCACGCCGAGGTTATCGCTGACCGGCAAGGTTGCTGCCGGGTGATGGCTGTAATACCCGGGACCTTGCTCATGATCCCTGGGCGAAGCCAGCCAGATTTGCAGACCGTGCATGGTGAAGCTCTGATCCCACAGCGGCCCAGGCGTGCGTTCAACATGAGCGATGGCGCTGCCGGCGGTCATCCAGCTGACATCGCCGGCGCTGACCACCTGATCGGAGCCGAGGCTGTCCTTGTGCTGGATCTGCCCTGCAAACAAATACGTGAGGGTCGACAGACCAATGTGCGGGTGCTGTCGGATGTTCATGCCTTTGCCGGTCGGATACACCGTTTCGAGCATGTGGTCGAAAAACACGAAAGGCCCGACGCTGCGGCATTTGGCTGACGGCAACGGGCGCAGAATCGGCTGGCCTTCGACGTCTTCGGCGCGCGGGCGGATGATCAGAGGTTGCGTGTCCATGGTGCATTCCAGGCTGAGCGGGTGATGCCAGAAGCATAACCCGCCGCTGGCGCTCTAGTGATTACTGGCTGTCAAAGCCTTGTGGGGCGTGGGTTTCGATGGTCACTTCGCTGGTGGTCATCAGCTTGTGGATCGGGCAACGGTCGGCGACACGCAGCAGTTCTTCACGCTGGGAATCAGTGAGTACACCTTTCAGGGTGAGGGTGACGTGCAGGGCGTATTTGCCTTTCTGTTCCTCACTGTTGTCGCGTTTCACTTCGACGCCCACGCCGGTCAGCGGGATGTCTTTCTTTTTTGCGTACATCTTCAAGGTCAGGGCCTTGCAGGCACCGAGGGCGGCGTCGAAGTAATCGTGCGGCTCAGGTGCCGAGCCTTCGCCACCGGCAGATTTCGGTACGTCGGCAAACAGTTCGTGGTCATCAATCTGTACGGTGTGACGAAAACCTTCAGCGGAGACGGTATTGACGGTAACAGTCATGTGAACCTCGCAAGCAGTAGGAAAAGTCGTTCGATCAAAAAAGACCTTGAAGTTATAGAGCATTCCCACCGGCACGCGTTCCACTTTCCTGCGGGATGAACCCTTGTCGTCAGGGCGGGGTCTAGGCTATGCCTACTTGTCGGAGATTAATTGTGTCCCTGTTTCGTTTGAGTCTCGCCTGCCTCCTGGTGTTCTCCGGTCATGTCAGCGCCCGCGAATACACCTACAGCGATGCGCACCTGCACTACGTGGATTTTTTCCAGGAAACTGCCGGCATGGCGAAACTGCTGACGGCGATGAAAGAAAGCTCAGTCGAGCACGTGATGATTTCCGGCATCCCTGTGGCGAAGAAGTGGCACGAAGACGAACCCAAGCGCCCGCGTTATTACGCCGGTGATGACGCTGATGCCTATTGGTACAGCGCCACCGACGTGATCGTCGCCGATGCAGTGCAAAAACTGACGCCTGAGCAGCGCCGGTACTTTCATCCATTTCTTTCCGGCTTCAACCCCAACGACAAGAATTCCGCCGCGCACATTCAGCGCATGCTCGATCTGTATCCGGGATTGTGGCAAGGCATTGGCGAAGTGTTTACCCGGCATGACGACCTGACGGCGCTCACCGCTGGTGACACGCCGCGCGCCAACAATGAGGCGATGACCAGGATTTATCACTTGGCGGCGGAAAATGATCTGCCGGTGATGCTGCACTCCAATATCACCTCCAAGCGCGAGAAGAATCCGCTGTATTTGCAGGAAGTCGAAGAACCGCTGCGCAATCACCCGCACACACGGTTTATCTGGGCCCACGCCGGTACCAGTGCCGAAATTCATCGGCATCAGACGCAACTGGACTTTCTCCTGCCCACCCTCACGCGGATGCTTGAGGCTTATCCGAATCTGTTTATCGACTTGTCGTGGAGCATGCTCACGCCCTATCTGCTGGACGAACAGGGCAAGCCGCGTGCGGAATGGCTGGCGCTGGTGGAGAAATACCCGGAGCGTTTCATGCTCGGTTCGGACGTCGTAGGGCGTTTCAACAAGCTCGGTCAGGAAATGCGCAGCTTCACGCCTTTCCTTGACGCATTGCCGGAAGACGTCGCCCGCAAAGTGGCGCGGGACAACTTTCTGGCGATCTTGCCGCGAACGGAGTTCAAGTCCGGCAAAACCGCGCTGAATCGTTAATGCCGAGTGTTCGAAGTATTAAGGCCTTTTGATATCACTTTTTCGTCTTACGCAAATTCTCGCCGGGCCGATACCTTCTACAGCAACCAGCTGCAGGGTTGATGCAGCGCTTTTGGAAGGAACCAGAGCAATGAGTATTCGTAGTCTCAATATTGCCCCGCGCGCCGGACTGGGTTTTGGTCTGTTGGCCCTGATGGTATTTGCCCTCGGCGCGTTCGCCCTGCTGCAAATGTCGAACATGCGTGCGCAGTCCGATGAGGTCGACAACAACTGGCTGCCGAGTGTGATGGCCGTCGGCGAGATGAGTCAGGACATGTTGCGCCTGCGGGCGCTGACCATGCGCCTGTTGCTCAATCGCGATCCGCAGGCATTGGCGCAGAATGTCGCCAAGCTCAATGAACTGCGCGGCGTGCTGAGTGAAGCCCAGCAGCGTTATGACGTGCTGATAGTGCTGCCCGAGGAGCGCAAGCTGTTTGATCGCTTCAAGGTCGCCGAGCACAAGTACCTCGAGTTCCAGGCGCAAGTCATGCAGCTGTCTGCGCAGAATCGAGTGGAAGAAGCCGCAGCGATTCTCAATGGTGAGATGAGCCCGTTGGCCGACGACATGGCGGTTACCTTGAAAGAGCTTGTCGAACTCAATAAGCACAATGCCAACCTGGCCACTGAAGCTGCGCGGCTGGTGTTCACCCATTCGCGGGTGTGGGTCGGGGTCATGATCGGTGTCACGGCATTGATCACCATCGGTCTGGCGCTGCTGTTGACCCGCAGCATCGTGCTACCGCTGGCGCAATCGTTGGGTGTGGCGGAAGTGGTGGCGGGCGGCGATCTGACTGGCGACATCAATATCTCCGGCAAGGACGAACCGGCGCGGCTGCTGCAAGCGCTGAAAAGCATGCAGCACAATCTGCGTGACACCATTCGGCAGATTTCGGAGTCTTCCAGCCAACTGGCCTCGGCTTCGGAAGAGCTGAGCTGCGTTACCGAAGACGCCACGCGCGGATTGCATCAACAGAGTCTGGAAATCGAGCAAGCGGCCACGGCAGTGAATCAGATGACGGCGGCGGTGGAGGAGGTGGCCAGCAACGCGGTGGCGACCTCTGAGGCGTCGCGTGAATCCGATCGGATTGCCCAGCACGGCCGTGAGCAGGTGCAGCAGACGGTGTCGTCGATTGAGCTCCTGGCTGAGGATGTGACCAGCAATGCCGGTCAGGTGGAGGACCTGGCACAGAAGGTTCATGGCATCAGCAAAGTGTTGGACGTGATTCGCTCGATTGCCGAGCAGACTAATCTGCTGGCGCTGAACGCGGCGATTGAAGCGGCGCGGGCTGGTGATGCCGGGCGCGGGTTTGCGGTGGTGGCGGATGAGGTGCGGGCGCTGGCGCATCGCACGCAGCAATCGACGCAGGAAATCGAGCAGATGATTGGCGGCATTCAGCAAGGCACCGATTCGGCGGTCAGTTCGATGCAGCAGAGTAATGTTCGGGCGCGTTCGACGCTGGAGTTGGCCAAGGCTGCCGGGACTGCGCTGGAGGAGATCGCATCGGCGTTCACGCTGATCAATGAACGCAATCTGGTGATCGCCAGTGCTTCTGAGGAGCAGGCGGCGGTGGCGCGGGAGGTGGATCGCAATCTGATGAATATTCGTGATCTGGCCATGCAGACGTCGGCGGGGGCGAATCAGACCAGTGCGGCGAGTCAGGAGCTGTCACGGCTGGCGGTGGATTTGAACAATATGGTGGCGAAGTTCTCGGTCTGAGGTCGCTTTCTGAGCTGTAACTGCTCTTTGTGGGAGCGAGCCTGCTCGCGAAGGCGTCCGTTCGGTCAAATTTTTCAGTGGCTGGCACTCCGCTTTCGCGAGCAGGCTCGCTCCCACAGGGGATTGGTGTCGTTGCAGAAATCGCAGGCAATAAAAAGCCCCGCATCTGCGGGGCTTTTCACATCCATCGGATCAGCTGCCTTTGACAGCCTTGCCGTTGACCGTACCGTCCTGGAGCATGATGTTGTACTCCTTGCCGTCGGTTTCAACCTGTTGCAGGCGGACCAGCAGGTAATCCCAATCCTTGGCGAACCAGAGGACGGTGGTGCGCTTGCTTTGTGTCGGGTCGCGCACGCGCTCGACCTTGATTGCGTCGATCTTGCCAGCCTTGGTCTCGACTTTTTCCGAGCCCAGGACGCGGAAGTCGTAGGTATCGACTTCGCCGTCATCAACCACTTGATAGCTCATGGTCTTCTTGCCGGCAGCCACGTCATGTTGCAGTGCCAGTTGATAGGTCGACTTGTCGACCATGCCACGGTTCAGCGGGATTTTCACCGCGTCGCCACGGTCGGTGCCGGTGACCATTTTGCTGTTCCAGTCGAAATCCAGATCAGCTTTCTTGGCTTTGCCCAGACCACCACGTTCAAAGTGGTAGGACTGCGGCAGCAAGGTGTCCTTGTCCAGGGTCAGGGTGCTTTCTTCACTCAGGCTGGCGATCATCATCGATGCCTTGAAGCTGAGTTTCCAGACGCCGTTGGCTTCCTTGGTCAGGCTGCGTTCAGCGGTACCGCTCATGGGCAACTGCTTCCAGTCGGCGGTGTAGCTGGCGGAGAACGGTTGAAGGTCTGCAGCCTGCGCGAAAGGCAGGGCGAGCAGTGCGCAAGCGAAGAGCAGGGCGCGACGCATAATATCTCCTAGTGTCGAATCAAGTGGCCGCTGGCCGCGAGTAACTGGCCATCCAGTAAAGCACCTTGCTCACCGAGTGCCAGTCGCCCTTCGGCAAACCAGCGTACTGCCATCGGATAGATCAGGTGTTCCTGAACATGCACTCGCTGCGCCAGACTCTGCGGCGTGTCGTGCAACTCTACCGGTAATACTGCCTGTACGACCAGTGGTCCGCCATCGAGTTCCTCGGTGACGAAGTGTACGGAGCAGCCGTGTTCCGTGTCGCCGGCCTCCAGCGCGCGCTGATGAGTGTGTAACCCTTTGTATTTGGGCAGCAGCGACGGATGGATGTTGAGCAGGCGACCCTGATAGTGGCGAACGAAGTCAGCGCTGAGAATGCGCATGAAACCGGCCAGTACCACGAGCTTCGGATTGAATTCGTCGATCAGTTCGATCAGGGCAGCGTCGAAGGCCTCGCGACCTTCGAATGCCTTGTGATCCAGCGAGCGGGTGGCGATACCCGCGTCACTGGCGCGTTGCAGGCCGTAGGCGTCGGCGCGGTTGGAAATCACCGCAGCGATGCGAACCGGGCTGTCGCCGGTCCGCGTGCTGTCGATCAAGGCCTGCAAGTTACTGCCGGTGCCGGACAACAGCACCACGACATCACAGGTTGCGGACATTAATGAGCCTTAAGGTTTTTCAGCTCGACCTGAGCAGCGCCTTCAGCGGCTACGGCGATCTGGCCGATGACCCAAGGTTGCTCGCCAGCGTCACGCAGGGTGTTCAGGGCGACTTCAACGTGCTCCTGAGCCACACAGATGACCATGCCGACGCCGCAGTTCAGGACGCGGTGCATTTCGGTCTCGTCAACGTTGCCTTGCTCTTGCAGCCAGTCGAAGACGGCCGGGCGAGTCCAGCTGGCCACGTCAACCACGGCCTGAGCGCCTTTTGGCAGAACGCGCGGGATGTTGTCGAGCAGGCCACCACCGGTGATGTGGGCCATGGCTTTGACGGCGCCGGTGTCCTTGATCAGCTTGAGCAGCGGCTTCACGTAGATGCGGGTCGGGGCCATCAGCAGGTCGGTCAGCGGTTTGCCGTCGAGCTGGATGGTTTCGATGTCGGCACCGGACACTTCGATGATCTTGCGGATCAGCGAGTAGCCGTTGGAGTGCGGGCCGGACGATGGCAGCGCGATCAGCGCGTCACCGGTGGCGACTTTCGAGCCGTCGATGATTTCGGCTTTTTCCACGACGCCGACGCAGAAGCCGGCCAGGTCGTAGTCTTCGCCTTCGTACATGCCTGGCATTTCAGCGGTTTCGCCGCCGACCAGCGAGCAGCCGGACAGTTCGCAGCCAGCGCCGATGCCGGTAACAACCTGGGCAGCCGTGTCGACGTTGAGTTTGCCGGTGGCGTAGTAGTCGAGGAAGAACAGTGGCTCAGCGCCGCAAACGACGAGGTCGTTCACGCACATCGCAACCAGGTCGATACCGATGCTGTCGTGCTTGTTCAGGTTCAGCGCCAGACGCAGCTTGGTGCCGACGCCGTCGGTGCCGGAAACCAGTACAGGCTGCTTGTAGCCGGCCGGGATTTCGCAGAGGGCGCCGAAACCGCCCAGGCCGCCCATGACTTCCGGGCGCGCAGTGCGCTTGGCGACGCTCTTGATGCGTTCGACCAATGCTTCACCGGCGTCGATGTCTACACCGGCGTCCTTGTAGCTCAGGGAGGGTTGCTTGCTCATGATCCAGGCCTTTAGGGGAGGGGATTCAGGGGTAACGACCGAGTTCAGCGGGAACATCGAAATCGAGAGGGCGATGGCCTCACGCGAGTTTCGAGGTGCCCGGCTGTTGCCGGTCTGCGAAGGCGCGCGATTTTATCAGGCTTGAGGGGCAGCGGCCATCCTCGCACCGACGGGCAGGGGCATATCGGTGGAAATTTTTTGCAATTGAGGCCCTTGGCTGCCTGTATAAGGTGTGGCAATTAACCGTCTATCGTTATCACTGTGCAAAAACTTACCGCCGCCGTGTGAATGTTTTGCAACGGCCGAGGGTCACAGCCTTGCTCAACCGGTTCACGCGGCCTGTTCCAGCCGCTCCTGTCGACGGGAATTTTCCATGCGTTTTTGTAAATTGTTGTTTGTGGGCTGTTTGTCTGTGGTCAGCCTGGCAAGTCATGCCGAAAACCTCAAAGGCCTCTTTCAAGTGCGTGAGCCGGTCCACGGCCAGGCACCGGAAGAACGTGATCGCGCCACCCAGGCTGCGCTGGATACGCTGGTGCTGCGCCTCACCGGTGATCCAAAGGCCCCGCAGAATCCAGGGCTGGCGGCGATTCGCAAAGATCCGCAGCAGATCATCAGTCAGTTCGGTTTTGATGCCGGGCCGCCGGAAGTGCTGAAGGTCGATTTCGACCCGAGCACCACCGAGCAGGCCCTGCGCCGCGCCGGGTTGTCCTTGTGGGGCGCCAGTCGGCCGTCGATCCTGAGCTGGTGGCTGAACGATTCCACCGAAGGTTCAAGCCTGGTCGGTGACGGTCAATCCGCAGCCGCACCGTTACGGGCGGCGGCGCAGCACCGGGGTTTGCCGCTGCGTTTGCCGCTGGCCGATCTGAGTGAGCAACTGGTTGCCACCGCGCCGGCATTGGAAGGTAGTGATCCGGCACCGTTGCGCGGGGCTTCGGAGCGCTACAACGCAGATGCCTTGCTGGCCGTGCATGCGCGGGAAGAGGGCGGGCAGTGGCAGGCCAAATGGCACTTGTGGCTGGGTGATCAAAAGGAGGCAGGCAGCGTGCAGGGCGCCGATCAGGCTGCCGTGGCCGATGCGGTGATGCTGGCGGTGGCCGAGCGTCTGGCACCACGTTTTGTTGCCAAGCCCGGGGCTTCGGGGCAGCAGACCCTGGAAGTGCAGGGCATGAATCTTGAGCGTTATGCGACGCTGCTGCGGTTACTCGAACCGTTCGGCATGCGTCTGCAAAGTGTTGATGGCGATCGCATCGTCTATCGGGTCAATGGCAGTGCTGATCAGATGCGTGCGCAGTTGTCGCTGGCGAAGTTGCAAGAGCTGCCCGCCGAAGCGCCAGCTCCAGTGGCGGCGCCACAGCCAGCAGTGGCGGGTGCTCCGCCAGTTGCAGCGCCGGCCCCGACACCGGCGGCGCCGTCGTTGCGGTTTCGCTGGTAAGTCTTTCCTTATATAGAAGCATCAGGAGTGGTACATGGCCGATTCGCGGCGTTGGTTCTGGCTCGGTGGGGTAGTCCTGCTTTGCGCGTTTGTATGGTTGCTGCATCCGATCCTCACGCCGTTTCTGGTGGCACTGCTGCTGGCGTATCTGTTCGATCCGCTGGTGGATCGTCTGGAGCGGCTCGGTCTGTCGCGAACCTGGGGCGTGATCGCCGTGTTTGCCTTGTTTACCCTGATCGTCACCGCGCTGTTGCTGGTGCTGGTGCCGATGCTCGCCAAACAGTTGCTGCGCCTGTACGAACTGGCGCCGCAGATGCTCGACTGGTTGCAGCACACGGCATTGCCATGGGCGCAGGCGAAACTTGGCTTGGCGGATGGCTTCTGGAAATTCGACAAGGTCAAAGCGGCCATCAGTGAGCACATGGGCCAGACCACCGACATTGTCAGTGTGGTGCTGAGTCAGGCAACGGCTTCGAGCCTGGCGCTGATCGGCTGGCTGGCCAATCTGGTGCTGATCCCGGTGGTGAGTTTCTACTTGCTGCGCGACTGGGACGTGATGATGGCGAAGATCCGCAGCCTGCTGCCGCGTGATCGTGAAGCAACCATCGTCTCGCTGGCAGGTGAATGTCATGAAGTGCTCGGGGCATTTGTGCGTGGTCAGTTGCTGGTGATGTTGGCGCTGGGTGTGATCTACGCCGCGGGCCTGATGATTGTCGGTCTCGAGCTGGGGCTGTTGATCGGCCTGATCGCGGGCCTCGCGGCGATCGTGCCGTACATGGGCTTCGTGATCGGTATCGGCGCGGCACTGATTGCCGGGTTGTTCCAGTTCGGCGGGGACCTTTACCCGATGATCGGGATTGTCGCGGTGTTCATGGTCGGGCAAGCGCTGGAAGGCATGGTGCTCACACCTTTGCTGGTGGGTGACCGGATCGGTCTGCACCCGGTGGCGGTGATCTTTGCGATTCTGGCCGGTGGCGAGCTGTTCGGGTTTACCGGTGTCCTGCTGGCGCTGCCGGTGGCGGCGGTGATCATGGTGCTGGTGCGCCACGTACACGACTTGTACAAGGATTCCGACATCTACAAGGCGGACGAGCCCGAGTTGTAATGGCGATGACGGCCACCCGGTGAATCGCCGGGTTGGCCCGTGTCATGCAGGTGTTGGCGTCAGAGAATCTGTCATAAAACCAGTGTGTTAACGCAAACCTTTGATTTGGCTGGACTCTGTTGCATTGTGCGCTCAGCTTCACGGGTATAAACTTCGCAAACTTTACACAGAGGCCACTAACGGTTCCTTGGGAACTGTTCAGTCAGCATGAAACCGATTCAGCTGCCCCTAGGTGTGCGTCTGCGTGACGACGCCACCTTCATCAACTACTACCCAGGCGCCAATGCCGCTGCACTCGGCTATGTCGAGCGCCTATGCGAAGCCGACGCCGGCTGGACAGAAAGCCTGATCTACCTGTGGGGCAAACACGGCGTAGGGCGTACGCATCTGTTGCAGGCCGCGTGCCTGCGCTTCGAGCAGATGGGCGAGCCGGCGGTGTATCTGCCGTTGGCCGAGTTGATGGATCGCGGTATCGAAATTCTCGACAACCTTGAGCAGTATGAACTGGTCTGTCTGGACGACTTGCAGGTGATTGCCGGCAAGGCGGACTGGGAAGAGGCGATGTTTCATCTGTTCAACCGTCTGCGTGACAGCGGTCGGCGCCTGCTGATCGCGGCTTCAACCTCGCCGCGTGAACTGCCGGTCAAACTGGCGGACTTGAAATCGCGTCTGACCCTGGCGCTGATCTTTCAGATGCGCCCACTCTCCGATGAAGACAAATTGCGTGCCTTGCAATTGCGCGCATCACGTCGAGGTCTGCACCTGACTGACGAAGTCGGGCATTTTATTTTGACTCGCGGCACCCGCAGCATGAGTGCGCTGTTTGACCTGCTCGAGCAGCTCGATCAGGCCTCGTTGCAGGCGCAACGCAAGCTCACCATTCCCTTCCTCAAAGAAACCCTCGGCTGGTAGCCATCCCTTTGGTTCTGCGGCTTTCAGCGCGTTTCGGCATATTTCAGGCGCCAGAAAATCCGCTTTCCTGCACCGGGTGCAGGCCGCGTATTCATTCAAATGGGCTTAAGCGCTTAGATGTAAACGAGAAACCGAGAAGTCACAAAAAGATCGATTGAATTTGCAAATGAGGTCGATAGCGGGCATAGTCTCGGCTTCTTTACAACTATCAGCCACGGTCGTGCCCATGCTAAAGCGCTTCGCACCCCTCGTGCCTCTCGCACTCGTCACCCTGTTGTACGGTTGCGCTGCTCATTCTCCAGTTCAAGAGCAGCCTCAACAGGTTAAAAATTCTGCCACTGCCCAGTCTTCCGTTATTTACCAGGAAGAGCTGGACACCGAAAAAGAACTGTCGGACTTCAACGGCAACAAGCCTTACCAGCTTCCAGTTCTGGCCGACAGTATCCTCGAACGCGGCATGTCCCTGATCGGTACCCGTTACCGTTTCGGTGGTACTTCTGAAGCCGGTTTCGATTGCAGCGGTTTTATCGGTTACCTGTTCCGCGAAGAAGCCGGCATGAACCTGCCACGCTCCACTCGCGAAATGATCAACGTTGACGCGCCGCTGGTATCGCGCAGCAACCTCGAGCCGGGCGATCTGCTGTTCTTCGCCACCAACGGTCGTCGCGGTCGTGTCAGCCACGCCGGGATCTACCTGGGCGACAACCAGTTCATCCACTCCAGCAGTCGTCGCAGCGGCGGTGTTCGCATCGACAGCCTGGGTGACAGCTACTGGAGCAAGACCTTCATCGAAGCCAAGCGTGCACTCGCCATGGCCCCGACCGTGGTCACCGCTCGCAAGTAATTCCCCCGTTGTCGCCACGTCCGTGGCGACAAAACGGTTTCCGGCAACGGAGTAGACCTAGACTTTACAAGGTGAAGTTAAAGTCTTACTTGAAGTTTGCCGCGTAGCCGCTAGAATCCTGAATCTATATTGATGGCAAACCGCCTGCGTGCTGCGCAGGCGGTTTTGTTTTCTGTCCATCCGGCAGAGAAAGCCGCAGCCAGATCAGGATGTTCTGCTTATGACCATGTCGGCCCGCCTCGCATTGATCTTCTTCGCAGCGCTGCTCAGCGCCTGTGCCAGCCGTACACCGCCGCCTGCGCCTGTGGTTCGCGCGCCGGTCGTGTTCGGCCCCTCGCAATCTTTCTCGCCGGCTGCTGAAGACGTGCTGTTCCGCGCGCTTGGCCTGGTGGGTACGCCTTATCGCTGGGGTGGCAACACGCCGGATTCAGGGTTTGATTGCAGCGGACTCATCGGTTTTGTCTACCGTGATGCCGCAGGTATCTCTCTGCCGCGTTCCACTCGCGAGCTGATCGTGATGCAGGCGCCGAATGTCGGTAAGGAAGGCTTGCAGACGGGAGATCTGATTTTCTTCGCCACCAATGGCGGCTCGCAGGTCAGTCATGCGGGGATTTACGTCGGAGAAGGGCGCTTCGTGCATGCGCCGGCCACTGGCGGCACGGTGAAGCTGGACAGCTTGTCGAAGGCGTATTGGCAGAAGGCTTATCTGAGTGCGAAACGGGTGTTGCAGCCTGAGCATCTGGCGCATAACCCGTAAGAAAAATCGCAGCAATCTTAATGTGGGAGCGAGCCTGCTCGCGAAAACGGTGTATCAGTCAACTCGATGGAGGCTGACACACCGCATTCGCGAGCAGGCTCGCTCCCACAGTTGTTTCAGGTCAAATTCAATATCACTTCGTGGCAGACACCCGCCACACCTTGTTCCCCACGTCATCCGCCACCAGCAAACCACCTTGCTGGTCGATCACCACGCCCACCGGGCGGCCCAGCGCATTCTCGTCCTTGTCGAGGAAACCGGTCAGCACATCCACCGGTGCGCCGTTCGGCTTGCCGCCGGTAAACGGCACGAAAATCACTTTATAACCACTGTGCGGCTTGCGGTTCCAGGAGCCGTGCTGGCTAATGAACGCGCCTTCCTTGAACTGCGCCGGCAGCGTGTTGCCCTCGGCGAAGGTCAGGCCCAGCGAAGCAGTGTGCGGGCCGACCGCGTAATCCGGGGCAATGGCTTTGGCGACCAGGTCGAGGTTCTGCGGATTCACCCGCACATCAACATGCTGCCCGTAATAGCTGAACGGCCAGCCATAAAATCCACCGTCCTTGACCGAGGTGATGTAGTCCGGCACCAGGTCGCTGCCGATCTCGTCACGCTCGTTGACCGCCGTCCACAGCGCGCCGCTGGTGGGTTCCCAGGCCAGGCCGTTGGGATTGCGAATGCCCGAGGCGAAGATGCGGTGATTGCCGGTCGCCCGGTCGACTTCCCAGATCGCCGCGCGACCTTCCTCTTTATCCAGGCCGTTTTCGCCGACGTTGCTGTTCGAGCCGACTGTGACGTATAGCTTGTTGCCGTCCTTGCTGGCGATAACGTTCTTGGTCCAGTGATGATTCAGCGTGCCGCCGGGCAGGTCCGTCACCTTGATCGGTTGCGACTTGATTTCGGTCGCGCCGGGTTCGTAATGGAAGCGCAGCAGGCGATCGGTATCCGCCACATACAGATCATTGCCGACCAGGGTCATGCCAAACGGCGAATTGAGGTTCTGCAGGAACACCGTACGCGTCTCGGCGACACCGTCATGATCGGCATCACGCAGCAGAGTGATGCGATTCGGGCTCGGTACGCCGGCGCCAGCCTTGCCCATGACTTTCTTCATCACCCAGCCACGAATGCCGCTGCTGTCGTCAGGTTTCGGCGGGGCATTGGTTTCTGCCACCAGCACATCACCATTGGGCAACACGTAGAGCCAGCGTGGATGATCAAGGCCTTCGGCGAACGCAGCGACCTGGGTGCCTGCCGCTGCGGTCGGTTTGCCGCCCTCGGGCCAGCCGATCGCCGGGGCAATATTCACTGTCGGGATCAGGGTCTTGTTCGGTTCAGGCAATTTCGGTGACGGGCCGGTGCCGTCGGAAACTTGCAGGCTGGAGGATTCACCACAGGCGGCGAGCCCTCCGGCGAGGGCGATGACAAAAGCGAGCTGGGACTTGCGCATTACTGATCTTCCCTATGAATGCATTCCTAATCATAGAGGAGCGCGCAAGCCCGATGGTTCAACTGCTCAACTGCGGGCCTCTTTGAACAGCACGGCAATGCCCGGGTGATAGTTGCCGGCTTCGTTGCGCAACTTGCGGTAGGCGTAGGGGAAATACCAGGCGACGGCGCAGGTGTGTTCTTTTTGCAGGTCGTCGACCATGTCTTGCAGCTCTTCGGGGCTGGCGCTGTGCTGGGCTTTTTGCGGGGCGACAAACAGGCAGCCGAGTTTGAGGTCGCTGGCAAAGCTGATGCGTCTGGCGTCGCTGGTGATCTCCTGCAATGCTTGGGTCAGGTTGAGGTTGTTGACCCGTGGCCAGCGTTGCGTGGCCTGGATGTAAGCGCGGTCATCGCTGCCTGCGAGGAACAGGTCGGCGCGGGCATTGCGCTCGCCTTCTTCGTTTTGCTTGCGGGTGGCCGTCTGTTCCAGCGTCACCAGCTCGGCCATCCATGCCGCTGCCGAGAGCAAGCCGAGATTGGCTTTCTCGTCATGCCAGTAAGGCGTGTCGCTGTCGCCGCGCACGGCGTTGTAGCGGTCGATACAGTCAAACCAGCGTTCAAGCACCGGGCGCAGGAATTCCAGGCGCGGATTGCTGATGATCATGCCTTGCATCGTAATCATCCTTATTGTTGTGATGGCTTTTTCGAGAAAAGCATGGCTCTTTGATATCACTTGTTTCAGCATGGCACAAGATTGGCGCCAGATAATTGATCGACGGCAGTTATTCGCTCGACGGCCCCCTCTTTAATTGACGCTCCACCCCCAACCCTCTAACCTTCGCGGCTTGTTTCAGGTGCTCTGTGACCTGCGTCGACAGAGTGAAACAGGGAAGCCGGTGAGGGTTGTCTTCGCGCGAAGAACCACTACGATCCCGGCGCTGCCCCCGCAACGGTAAATGAGTAAAAGCTGCGCCTTGAGCCACTGCCTCGAAAGAAGCGGGAAGGCGCGCAGCCAGGCCTTGCGCCGCTCATGAGCCCGGAGACCGGCCTGATCCATCCAGCGGCATCACGGTGGGCGATGCCAGGCTTTTTGCCGTCTATTCTTGTGCCTGCCCGCCGTTATCCAGCCTCAACGGAGAGCTCCCCCATGACTGATTCCCCCGAGCGTGACGAACGCCATCTGGCGCGTATGCAACGCAAAAAAGCCGTCATCGACGAACGCATCGCCAACTCGCCTGACGAATGCGGCCTGGTGTTGGTGCTGACCGGCAATGGCAAAGGCAAAAGCAGCTCGGCGTTCGGCATGCTCGCCCGCGCCATGGGCCACGGCATGCAGTGCGGCGTGGTGCAGTTCATCAAGGGCCGTAACAGCACCGGTGAAGAACTGTTCTTCCGTCGCTTCCCCGAGCAAGTGCGTTTCCATGTGATGGGCGAAGGTTTCACCTGGGAAACCCAGGACCGTCAGCGCGACATCGCCGCCGCCGAAGCCGCTTGGGCCGTCTCCCGCGAACTGCTGCGCGATCCCTCGATCGGTCTGGTGGTGCTCGATGAACTGAACATCGCCCTCAAGCACGGCTACCTCGATCTTGATCAGGTGCTCAGCGACTTGCAGGCGCGTCCGCCGATGCAGCACGTAATCGTCACCGGTCGTGCGGCCAAACCGGAAATGATCGAGATGGGCGACACGGTCACCGAAATGGGCATGCTCAAACACGCCTTCCAGGCCGGCATCAAAGCGCAGAAAGGCGTCGAACTTTGAATCAACCACGTCACTGCCCGGCGGTCCTTATCGCCGCACCGGCCTCCGGTCAGGGCAAGACCACCGTCACCGCTGCGTTGGCCCGTTTGCATCGCAATCAGGGGCGCAAGGTTCGCGTGTTCAAATGCGGACCGGATTTTCTCGACCCGATGATTCTTGAGCGCGCCAGCGGTGCGCCGGTCTATCAATTGGACATGTGGATGGTCGGCGAGCAGGAAAGCCGTCGCCTGTTGTGGGAAGCCGCAGCCGATGCCGACCTGATTCTGATCGAAGGCGTGATGGGATTGTTTGACGGCACGCCCTCGAGCGCCGATCTGGCGCGGCATTTTGGCGTGCCGGTACTCGGGGTGATCGACGGCACGGCTATGGCTCAGACGTTCGGTGCATTGGCATTGGGTCTGGCACGCTATCAGCCGGACTTGCCGTTTGCCGGCGTCCTGGCCAATCGCGTCGGCACCTTGCGCCATGCGCAATTGCTCGAAGGCAGCCTCACCGAAGGTTTGCGCTGGTACGGCGCGTTGTCCCGCGAGACCGGGATCGAGCTGCCGAGCCGCCACCTCGGCCTCGTGCAAGCCAGCGAACTGAATGACCTCGACATGCGCCTCGACGCGGCCGCCGCAGCCCTCGCCAGCAGTTGTGAGGTAGCGCTGCCACCGGCCGTGGAGTTCGCCGCGCCTGACGTAATCGCCGCCGAGCCGTTGCTCAACGGCGTGCGAATTGCCGTTGCCCGTGATGAGGCGTTTGCCTTCACTTATGGCGCGAGCCTCGATCTGTTGCGCGCGATGGGGGCTGAGTTGAGCTTCTTCTCGCCAATCCGCGATACACAATTGCCCGAGGCGGACAGTTTGTATCTGCCCGGTGGTTATCCGGAGTTGCATCACGTTGCGCTGTCGCAGAACACCGCGATGCTCGACGCGATCCGAGCGCATCACGCCGCTGGCAATCCGTTACTCGCCGAGTGTGGCGGCATGCTTTACCTGCTCGATTCCCTGACCGACGTTGAAGGCACTCGTGCTGAACTGGTCGGTTTGCTGGCGGGCGATGCGGTAATGCAAAAGCGTCTCGCGGCGTTGGCGCTGCAAGCGGTGGAGCTGCCGGAAGGTTCGTTGCGTGGCCACACGTATCACCATTCCCTGACAACCACTGAACTGACGCCGATTGCCCGTGGCCTGAGCCCGAATGGCGGGCGCGGGGCGGAGGCGGTCTATCGGGAAGGGCGGATGACGGCTTCTTACGTGCACTTTTATTTCCCGTCGAATCCTGCGGCTGTTGCTGCACTGTTTCTGCCCGACCTTGAGGCCGCCATCGCGAGCAGGCTCACTCCTACAGTGGACGGTGTGCAGTCTGAAGAAATGCGATCTCCTGTAGGAGCGAGCCTGCTCGCGAAGGGGCCATGACCGACAACGCATTCACCGAAACCGAGCGCGCAGCGGTTTATAGAGCCATCGCCGAACGCCGCGACATGCGCCACTTCACTGGCGGCACCGTCGAGCCCGAACTGCTGCGCCGTTTGCTCGAAGCCGCCCATCAGGCGCCGAGCGTCGGCCTGATGCAGCCCTGGCGCTTCATCCGCATCAGCGATCGCAACCTGCGCCAGCAGATCCAGCATCTGGTGGAAGAAGAGCGCGTGCGCACTGCCGAAGCCTTGGGCGAGCGCAGCGACGAGTTCATGAAACTCAAGGTCGAAGGCATCAACGATTGCGCCGAAGTGCTGGTTGCCGCGCTGATGGATGATCGCGAAAAGCACATTTTCGGTCGCCGCACGCTGCCGGAAATGGACATGGCCTCGTTGTCCTGTGCGATTCAAAACCTCTGGCTGGCCTCACGCGCTGAAGGCCTGGGCATGGGCTGGGTCTCGCTGTTCGAGCCGCAGGCACTCGCCGATCTGCTGAAGCTACCGGTCGGAGCCAAGCCGCTGGCAGTCCTTTGTCTTGGCCCGGTGAAGGAATTCTATCCGGCGCCGATGCTGGTACTCGAAGGGTGGGCGCAGGCGCGTCCGCTCAATGAGTTGCTGTACGAAAACTATTGGGGAGTGAATCAATGAGTGTGGCGTTGTTGAGTGTCGCCGCGGTCGCGCTGGATGCGCTGCTGGGTGAACCGAAACGCTGGCATCCGCTGGTGGCGTTCGGCAATTTTGCCGGGCGCATCGAGCAACGTTTCAACGCCGGGGGGCGTGGCTGGCGCAGCCATGGCGTCACCGCGTGGGTGATCGCGGTCCTGCCGCTGACCTTGCTTGCCACCGCGTTTTCCTGGGCGCCTTACATGGGTTGGCTTGTCGAAATTCTCGCGCTGTATTGCGCCCTCGGCATGCGCAGCCTTGGTGAGCATGTTGCTCCGGTTGCCGCTGCATTGCGCGCCGATGATCTGGAAGAGGCGCGCAAGCGAGTCGGTTATCTGGTCAGCCGCCAGACCAGCGAACTCGATAGCACTGCCGTCGCCCGCGCCGCCACTGAATCGGTGCTGGAGAACGGCAGCGATGCAGTATTCGCCGCGCTGTTCTGGTTTGTCGTGGCCGGTGCGCCGGGCGTGGTGCTCTATCGCTTGAGCAATACGCTCGACGCGATGTGGGGCTATCGCAACGAACGCTTCGAGCGATTCGGCTGGTGTGCGGCAAAAATCGACGATGTCCTCAACTACATTCCTGCACGGTTGGTGGCGTTGACCTACGCACTGCTCGGCAAAACCCGACTTGCCTTGAAATGCTGGCGTACCCAGGGACCGCAGTGGGACAGCCCCAACGCCGGTCCGGTGATGGCGGCGGGTGCCGGTGCGCTCGGCGTGGAGTTGGGTGGCCCGGCGATCTATCACGGCGAACTGCATGAGCGTCCGCAACTCGGCGAAGGTCCGGCGGCCGATGCAGATTCCATCGACCGTGGCTGGCAATTGGTCCAGCGCGGCGTATGGTTATGGCTGCTGATTCTCTGCGTGGGGGCAGAATTCTATGCTTGAGCACGGTGGCCGGCTGCGCAAGGCCGCACTCGATTACGGCATTGCCGAGGCTGACTGGCTCGACCTGTCCAGCGGTCTGGCGCCGTGGCCGTTTCCAGTCCCGGAGATCCCGCTGCGCGCCTGGGCGCGATTGCCGGAAACCGATGATGGTCTTGAGCAGGCCGCGTGTGATTACTACGGCGCGGCGCAGGTGTTGCCGGTGGCCGGTTCGCAGATGGCCATCCAGTTGCTGCCGCGTCTGCGTCGCGCCGGCAAGGTCGGCGTGTTGTCGCCGTGTTACGCCGAGCATGCCGAAGCCTGGCGGCGCAGCGGCTACATCGTGCGCGAAGTGCTGGAGCAGGAAGTCGATTTCTTTCTCGACAGTCTCGACGTGCTGGTGGTGGTCAACCCGAACAACCCGACCGGCCTGAGCCTGACCCCGGCACGTCTGCTCGATTGGCATGCACGGCTCGCGCAACGCGGTGGCTGGCTGGTGGTCGATGAAGCGTTCATGGACAACACGCCGCAATTGAGTCTTGCCGCGCATACCCATCGGGTCGGTCTGATTGTGTTGCGCTCGTTCGGCAAATTTTTTGGCCTGGCCGGGGTGCGGTTGGGCTTTGTGCTGGCCGAGCGCAAGTTACTCAAACTGCTCGCCGAACAGGTCGGGCCGTGGGCGGTCAGCGGGCCGACGCGGGTGCTCGGTCAAGCCTGTCTGCAAGACACTGAAAACCACACACGTCAGCGAATTCGCAGCGATGAGGCGAGCGAGCGGCTGGCGCTGTTGCTGGAACGCTATGGCTTCAAACCGCACGGCGGTTGCGCGCTGTTTCAGTGGCTGATCACCGAGCAGGCGCAAGCGCTTCACGAATTCATGGCCCGACGCGGCATCCTCCTGCGCATCTTCACTCACAACAGCAGTTTGCGTTTCGGCCTGCCGGCCGATGCGGCAGAAGAGGCGCGACTCGAACAAGCATTGCAAGCATTCGCCAAGGAAAACCAATGACCACCCTGATGGTGCAAGGCACCACCTCCGATGCCGGCAAAAGCACCTTGGTGACGGCGTTGTGCCGCTGGGCAACGCGTCAGGGCGTTGCGGTGGTGCCGTTCAAACCACAGAACATGGCGCTGAACAGCGCGGTGACCGCCGACGGCGGTGAGATTGGTCGCGCGCAAGCAGTGCAGGCGCAAGCGGCGAATCTCGAACCGCACACCGACATGAACCCGGTGCTGCTCAAACCCAACAGCGACACCGGCGCGCAGGTGATCATCCATGGCCGTGCCGTCACCAGCATGAACGCCGTGGCGTATCACGATTACAAAGCCATCGCGATGCAAGCGGTGCTGGCCTCGCACGAACGACTCAGCGCGGCGTATCCGCTGGTCATGGTCGAGGGCGCGGGCTCGCCGGCAGAGATCAATCTGCGTGCCGGTGACATCGCCAACATGGGCTTTGCCGAAGCGGTGGATTGCCCGGTGTTGCTGATCGCCGACATTAATCGCGGCGGGGTTTTCGCCCATCTGGTCGGCACGCTGGAGCTGCTGTCGCCAAGCGAACAGGCACGCGTCAAAGGTTTCATCATCAATCGTTTTCGCGGCGACATCGCCTTGCTGCAACCGGGCCTCGACTGGCTTGAGCAACGCACCGGCAAACCGGTGGTGGGCGTGTTGCCGTACGTGATGGATCTGCACCTTGAGGCCGAGGACGGCATCGATCAGCGCCAGACCGACAAGGCTGAGCAGGTATTGAAAGTGGTGGTGCCGGTGTTGCCACGGATCAGCAACCATACCGATTTCGATCCGCTGCGTTTGCATCCGCAAGTCGATCTGCAATTTGTCGGTCCGGGCCAGGCGATTCCTCCGGCGGACTTGATCATCCTGCCCGGTTCGAAAAGCGTGCGCAGTGATCTGGCGTATCTGCGGGCCAACGGTTGGGAAACCGCGATCAGCCGTCACCTGCGTTACGGCGGCAAAGTGCTGGGGATTTGCGGCGGTCTGCAAATGCTCGGCGAGCAGGTGCATGACCCGCTCGGTCTGGAAGGCGCCCCCGGTTCCAGTGCCGGCCTGGGTTTGCTGGCGTTTGCAACGACGCTGGAAGCCGAGAAGCAACTGCGCAATGTGCGCGGGCGTCTGGCGCTGGAAGAGGCCGAGGTCAGTGGCTATGAAATTCATGCTGGCGTGACCAGCGGGCCGGCGTTGGAGCATGCGGCGGTGCATCTCGATGACGGTCGTTGCGACGGTGCGCAAAGTCTTGATGGGCAGGTGTTTGGCACGTATCTGCATGGCTTGTTCGAATCGCCGGCAGCCAGTGCGGCGTTGTTGCGCTGGGCCGGGTTGAGCGACGTGCAGGAGGTGGATTACCACGGCTTGCGCGAGCGCGATATCGAGCGGTTGGCGGACCTGGTGGAGAAGCATCTCGATACCGGTTTGTTGCGTCAGCTCTGTGGAATTTGAATGGCCTGTGCCGGCCCCATCGCTGGCAAGCCAGCTCCCACAAGTATTGATGTAGGTTGCAAATTTTGTGAACACCTTTGAACCCTGTGGGAGCTGGCTTGCCAGCGATGAGGCCGCTTGCCTCACGACACATTTTCCTGGATGAACCGATGCTCCAACTGATCCTCGGCGGCGCCCGCTCCGGCAAAAGTCGCCTGGCGGAAAAACTCGCCAGCGAAAGCAATTTGGCGGTGACCTACATCGCCACCAGCCAGCCGCTGGACGGTGAAATGAGCGACCGCGTCGCCCATCACCGCGCCCGCCGTCCCGCTGAATGGGCGCTCATCGAAGAGCCGCTGACGCTGGCTCGCGTGCTGCGCGAAAACGCCAGCGCCGAGCGCTGCCTGCTGGTCGATTGCCTGACCCTGTGGCTGACCAATCTGCTGATGCTCGACGATGCCGAGCGCCTAGCCGCCGAGCGCGAAGCCTTGCTCGAATGCCTGGCGTCACTGCCGGGGGAAATCATTTTTGTCAGCAACGAGACCGGAATGGGTGTCGTGCCGCTGGGCGAATTGACTCGCCGCTACGTCGATGAAGCCGGTTGGCTGCATCAAGCTCTGGCCGAGCGTTGTCAGCGTGTTGTCCTGACCGTCGCCGGCCTGCCCCTGACCCTGAAAGGACCTGCGTTATGAGCCAAACCTGGTGGCTGAACCCGTGCAAACCGGTGCACGCCGATATCGTTGAGCAAGCAGCGGCGCGGCAACAGCAATTGACCAAACCGGCGGGTTCGCTCGGTCGACTGGAATCTGTAGCGGTGCAACTGGCCGGTCTGCAAGGCCAGGTCAAACCGACGCTTGAGCAGATCTGGATTGCGATTTTTTCCGGTGATCACGGCGTGGTCGCTGAAGGTGTTTCCGCGTTTCCACAGGAAGTCACCGGGCAGATGCTGCTCAACTTCGTCAGTGGCGGGGCGGCGATCAGCGTGCTGGCGCGCCAGCTCAATGCGCAACTGGAAGTGGTGGATCTGGGCACGGTGACGCCGTCGCTGAACCTGCCAGGCGTACGTCATTTGAACATCGGTGCGGGTACGGCGAATTTCGTTGAGGGCGCAGCGATGACCCAGGCGCAAGGCGAACTTGCGTTGCAGGCCGGTCGCGACAGCGTACTGCGGGCGAAAGCGGCGGGCGCGCAGTTGTTCATCGGCGGCGAAATGGGCATTGGCAACACCACCGCTGCGAGCGCGCTGGCGTGTGCGCTGCTCGACTGCCCGGTGGTGCATCTGACTGGTCCGGGCACTGGATTGAATGCCGAAGGCGTCAGCCATAAAGCGCAAGTGATCGAGCGTGCTTTAGCCTTGCACGCGGCGCAACGGGGTGATGCGTTGCGGACGCTGTTCAATCTGGGTGGCTTTGAAATCGCCGCGCTGGTCGGCGCGTATCTGGCCGCAGCGCAGGAAGGTGTCGCAGTGTTGGTCGACGGTTTTATCTGCACCGTCGCCGCGCTGGTGGCGGTACGCCTGAATCCCGCCAGCCGCGAGTGGCTGTTGTTCGGTCATCGCGGCGCGGAACCGGGGCACCGGCATGTGCTGGAAGCCCTGAGCGCCGAGCCGTTGCTGGAGCTCGGCCTGCGTCTGGGCGAGGGCAGCGGAGCAGCGTTGGCGGTGCCGCTGTTGCGTCTGGCCTGTGATCTGCACGGGCAGATGGCGACATTCGCCGAAGCAGCGGTGGCGGATCGGCCGGCATGACCTTGCGTCTGGATCTGCTGCGCCACGGCGAGACTGAGCTGGGCGGTGGCTTGCGCGGCAGTCTTGACGATGCACTCACTGAAAAGGGCTGGGCGCAGATGCGTGCGGCGGTCATCGCGGGCGGGCCGTGGGAGCGTCTGGTCAGTTCGCCGTTGCAACGTTGTGCACGCTTTGCCGCAGAACTCGGTGAGCAACTGAATCTGCCGGTGCAACTGGACAAGGATCTGCAGGAGCTGCATTTCGGCGCGTGGGAAGGTCAGAGCGCGGTGACGTTGATGGAAACCGATGCCGAGGCCTTGGGGCTGTTCTGGGCGGATCCGTATTCGTTTACGCCGCCGCAAGGCGAGCCAGTCGACGAGTTTTCCACTCGAGTATTGGCGGCGGTCGCGCGGCTGCACGCGGCGTACGCGGGTCAGCGGGTGCTGCTGATCAGTCACGGCGGTGTGATGCGTTTGTTGCTGGCGCGGGCGCGCGGGTTGCCCCGTGAGCAACTGCTCAATGTCGAAGTCGGTCATGGGGCATTGTTCTCGCTGACCGTCGAAGCTGATGGCTCGCTCAAGGAAGGCCACTGATATGTTGCCACTGTGGATCGCCCTGCAATTTCTCAGCAGTCTGCCGATTCGTTTGCCGGGGATGCCGGAGCCTGAACAGCTCGGACGTTCGCTGCTGTTTTATCCGCTGGTCGGGCTGTTGTTCGGGGTGATTCTCTGGACGCTGAATCTGGCGTTGTCCGGCGCGCCGCTGTTGCTGCACGCGGCGTTGTTGTTGACGATCTGGGTGTTGCTCGGCGGGGCGTTGCATCTGGATGGACTCGCCGACAGCGCCGATGCCTGGCTTGGCGGATTCGGTGACCGCGAGCGCACGCTGACGATCATGAAGGATCCACGCAGCGGGCCGATTGCGGTGGTGACCCTGGTCTTGGTGTTGTTGCTGAAGTTTGCGGCGGTGCTGGCGTTGATCGAACAGCAGCAGACGCTGGCACTGATCATCGTGCCGCTGCTGGGGCGGGCGGCGTTGCTCGGGTTGTTTCTGACTACGCCGTATGTGCGGGCGGGCGGTCTGGGGCAGGCGTTGGCCGATCATCTGCCGCGTAGGGCCGGTTGGTGGGTTTTGGCGATTAGCGCCGTGGCCTGTGTGGTGATTGCCGGGTTCAAGGCAATGATTGCGCTGCTGGTGGCGGTCGTTGTGTTTGTCTGGCTGCGGCGGGTGATGGTGCGGCGGTTGGGTGGTACGACCGGTGATACGGCGGGGGCGTTGCTGGAATTGCTGGAGATGGCGGTGCTGGTTGGGTTGGTTCTGGTCTGACAGATTTATGTTGAATCTGCTGGCCTCATCGCGAGCAGGCTCACTCCTACAATTTGAAATGCATTCCCCTGTAGGAGTGAGCCTGCTCGCGAAAGCGATGTGTCAGGCACCACAAATGTTATGGGTAAACTTATCTGTAACTTGATTTAACACAGTCGCGGGTATATACACGCATCATGCTTCCTTCTCAGTGTTTGTGCACTAACCTGCGTCGCGCCGCTCGTGGCGTCAGCAGGCATTACGACGGCGCTCTCGACGGCTTCGGGATCAACGTTGCCCAGTATTCTCTGCTGTGCAATCTGCAGCGTCTGGATCAACCGAGCATCTCGGAACTTGCCGAAGCCATGGGCCTGGATCGCAGCACTCTGGGGCGCAATCTGCGCGTGCTGGAAGGCGAAGGGCTGGTGGCGCTGGCCGAAGGCGCAGACATGCGTAACCGCATCGTCCGGCTCACCGAAACCGGCGCCGAGCGTCTGACAGCGGCCTTGCCGGCCTGGGAGGCGGCGCAGCAGCGATTGATTGATCGCCTGGGTGCCGAGAAGCGTGAAACCTTGCTCAAATTGCTGGATGAACTGGCTTGATGCCAGTTTTTTCGGATTCAAGCGGGTATATACCCGCGACTGGAGAATAACAATGACATCGATGTGGCGTACGTGCGGTTGGGTGTTGCTGGGAAGTGCGCTGATCCTGGCGTTGTCATTGGGCGTACGGCACGGCTTTGGTCTGTTTCTGTCGCCAATGAGCGCACAGTTTGGCTGGGGGCGTGAAGTGTTCGCCTTTGCCATCGCCTTGCAGAACCTGATCTGGGGTCTGGCCCAGCCGTTCACCGGTGCACTGGCCGATCGTTTCGGCGCGGCCAAAGTGGTGCTGATCGGTGGTGTGCTTTACGCCTTGGGCCTGGTGTTCATGGGCCTGTCCGACTCAGCGCTGACGTTGTCGTTGAGCGCCGGTTTGCTGATCGGTATCGGCCTGTCCGGCACGTCCTTCTCGGTCATCCTCGGCGTGGTTGGCCGCGCCGTTCCGCCGGAGAAGCGCAGCATGGGCATGGGCATTGCCAGCGCTGCCGGGTCTTTCGGCCAGTTCGCCATGTTGCCGGGAACGCTGGGGCTGATTGGCTGGCTCGGCTGGTCCGCAGCGCTGTTGGTGCTGGGGCTGTTGGTGGCGATGATCGTGCCGCTGGTGAGCATGCTCAAGGACAAGCCGCTGCCATTGCTCGGTCATGAGCAGACGCTGTCTGAAGCCTTGCGTGAAGCCTGCTCACATTCGGGGTTCTGGTTGCTGGCGTTCGGCTTTTTCGTCTGTGGTTTTCAAGTGGTGTTCATTGGCGTGCATTTGCCGGCGTACCTGGTCGATCAGCACTTGCCGGCCACGGTCGGCACCACGGTGCTGGCGCTGATCGGCTTGTTCAACATCTTCGGCACCTACACCGCCGGCTGGCTCGGCGGGCGCATGTCCAAGCCGCGTTTGCTGACCGCGCTGTATCTGTTGCGTGCGGTGGTGATCGCGCTGTTCCTGTGGTTACCGGTGACGACGACATCCGCTTACCTGTTCGGCATGGCCATGGGCTTCCTGTGGCTGTCGACGGTGCCGTTGACCAACGGCACGGTGGCGACCTTGTTTGGTGTGCGAAATCTGTCCATGCTCGGTGGCATCGTGTTCCTGTTCCATCAGCTCGGCTCCTTCCTCGGCGGCTGGCTGGGCGGGGTGGTGTATGACCGTACCGGGAGTTATGACTTGATCTGGCAAGTGGCGATTCTTCTCAGTCTGTTGGCGGCGGCATTGAACTGGCCGGTGCGCGAGCGTCCGGTGGCGCGCCTGCAAGCTGCTGCGAGCGCCGCATGAGCCGATTCTGGCCACGAATTGCCATCACCGCACTCGGCGCTGCCCTGCTGGCGCTGGTGTGGTGGGGCTGGCATCAGGGCGGGCTGGCCCTGATGCAACTGGGCATGAGCATTTGCTAGAAGGCTGTCCGGCGAGTAACGTCGAAGTCCGACGACTGCTCAAGGATGCTCGACATGCTGATGCGCTGGTGTGCTGTTCCCGCGTTGCTGATGGCGTTGACCGGCCTGGCTCAGGCTGCGGATTGCCCGGAACTGTTGCAAGGTTCGCTACCGAAATTGCGCGCCAAGGAATCCATCGATCTGTGCCAGCGCTACGCCGACAAGCCACTTGTGGTGATCAACACCGCGAGTTTCTGTGGTTTCGCGCCACAGTTCGAAGGCCTTGAGGCGCTCAATCAGCGTTACAAGGCGCAAGGACTGGAAATGCTTGGCGTGCCGTCGAACGACTTCAAGCAGGAGTCCAAGGACAGCGCCGAGACGGCCAAGGTCTGTTACGCCAATTACGGCGTGACCTTCACCATGACCGAACCACAGAAAGTTCGCGGTGATGACGCTACGCATCTGTTTCAGGTGCTGGCCGCGCAGAGCAGTGCGCCGAAGTGGAATTTCTACAAATATGTGGTGGATCGTCAGGGCAAGGTAATTGCGAATTTCTCCAGCCTGACCAAACCCGATGATCCGGAATTTCTCGCGGCGATCGAGAAAGCCATCGCCTCGAAACCCCTCAAGCACTGAGTCTTTTGTGTGGAACTGTGTCGTGTCTGAGAGCAAACGCGAGGCACAAAAAAAGCCCCGCTTTCTGCAAAGAGAGCGGGGCTTTTTCGTGGGCGAGGGGTTAGCCTCGCCGTGCAGCATCAGAAGCGGTAGGTCGCGCCGACACCGAAACCGTTTGCCGAGTTTTCATACTTGGCGTCGTAGGTCTGGCCACGATCGTTTTCGTTGCGGATCTTGACCGACTCTTCCTTCAGGTACGAGTAGGCAACGTCGATGGTCAGGTCTTCGGTCGGGCTCCAGCCAGCACCGATGCTGAAGATGGTCCGGTCGCCGGTAGGAATACGTGGCGAACGGTCGACGTTGTTGGTCGGCGACTGGTCGAAGGTCAGACCGGTGCGCAGTACCCATTCCTTGTTCAACTGGTACGAAGTACCCACGGCGTAAGCCCAGGAGTCGTGCCAGTTCTGGTCTTCGGTGATTTCACCAAACTGACCGGCCAGCAGCGGTTGCACGCCGGAGTTCTTGACGGTGATTTTCTCCAGCTGGCTCCAGCGGGTCCAGGTCGAACCGGCGTAAACGTTCCAGCGGTCGTTGATCGCTTGAGTGACCGAGAAGTCGATCGATTCAGGCGTGGTGATCTTCAACGAAGCATCGTACTTCTGGTTGGCGCCCAGACCGATTGCACCGAGCACACCGTAGTTGACCTTGGTGTTGCCTTCCAGCTTGTAGTCGACTTTCGAGTGGTAAGTCAGACCCAGGCGAGTGGTGTCGGTGGCTTGGACCAGTACGCCGACGTTGTAACCCAGCGCGGTGTCGTCACCCTTGATCTTGACCTTGCCATCCGGCGCAGCCTGAGTGATCGACAGGTTGGATTCCAGCGTACCGTCGATACGGTTGATGGTCGGACCGAAACCGATCGATACCTTGTCGTTGAAGGCGTAGCTGACGGTCGGCTGGAAGGTGATGACTTGTACTTCCGACTTGCTGCCGAAGTAACGGCCGGCAAAGTTGTTTTCGTAGTCGGTAATCAGACCGAACGGAACGTAGACACCCAGACCGAATGCCCAGTGATCATCGATCGGTTTTACATAGAAGCCCATAGGTACGGAGGTGAAGGGCACCATGTCGCCTTTGTTGCTGCCGCCGTTCGGGCTGGAGCTGGCATCGCTGATATCGGTTTTTGCATCGAGGAACGCAACACCACCGGTGACTTGTTCACGCTTGATGCGCGACATGCCGGCAGGGTTGCCATAAACAGTGCTTGCGTCGTCGGCAGAAGAAGATCGCCCAGCGTAACCAGTTCCCATCCCGCTGATACTGTGTTCGTTGATGGCAAAGCCAGCTGCGAAGATCTGGGTGGATGCCATGGTAACGGCGAGGCTAAGGGTGGTTTTGAGCATTACTTTTTTCATTATTAGAACTCCTGGTGATCACCGGGGCGAAAATTACCAACATTTTCGTCCCAGCGCTATAGTCCGTATGCCTTGAGTTAGAGCGGTTTTGTAGGACAATCCGACCAAAATAGCGACCTGTTGTGCGATCTTGTGAAACTGCTCGGTCAGCAAGCGACCTGATTCAGCGGTGAAACACAAGTTTGCCAGGCGCAGGTGAAGTCACGCAGACGACCCTGGGGTTGAAAGGTCTGACGCCAGATACGCGCCATACCGAGCAGATCATTCGGGTTGGGGAGGGTGGGGTTTTGCTCTTCCACCAGAAGCCAGGCGATTGCCGTGGCGTAACGCAGATTGACGGTCAATTCCAGATGCGGGCCGCTGAGAAAGGCATGCTGGCTGGCGAGGCCGCGCACTAGGCTTGCCCGCTCCGGATCGAGCGCCAGGTAGTGATCCCAAAGCGCCTGGTGGCGATGCTCGGCGATGCGGTAGAGGCCGTGGCCACGGCGATCATGCAGGGCGGACCCGAGGGCGGACTGGCTGGCGGCAATGCCCAGCAGCAGGGATTCGGCAGTTGCGCAGTGGCGTCCCAGATAAATCAGCGTAGGACGGATCACATAGCGACACAGTTCGCTGGCAGCGATACCCATAAAGCCCTCGGATCTTGTTATTGGGCGGCGATACCTGAAGGGGCCTTGGCAGCGGTGGATCGACTCAGGCTCGCCGGAAGCGGATCACGCCGCTTGAGTTGAAGTGTAGTGTCATATTCGCGACGTAAAGGCCTGTTTTTAAAATATTTCCGCCGACCCGTTATAACCCTTATATCGGAAGGTGCTTAAGCGCTGATGGCGTAAAGTGAAACATCAGGCAATAAAAAGCCCCGCGTTTTAAGCGGGGCTTGGGCTTTTTGCAGCCTTTTCGGCTTTCAGGCAACCAGTGCCTGACGGGTACGATCAATTACGGCCTGCAGCGGTTCGGCGCTGGAGTACTGATCGGGGTACAGACGCTCGCTGTGGCGGGCGATCCCGTGTTCATTGACCACGGTGAAGCTGAAGCAGCCTTTGCGAGCGGCCATGATCAGGCAGTTCATTGGTGCAAAAGCGTTGGTTAGGGTGCGAATGGCATCCTGAGTCTGGATTTGAGTAGACATAGTTATTAGGTGTTCCTACAAATGACACGGATAAGAACCGTGCAACGTTAAAACGTTCCAGTAATGTCGACCACCATTGGTCGAACAAAGAACCCGACTGGAACAAAGCAGCCAGTTTGAAGCGCTGATAAGTTGGCGCGCTTGGGCTGGCAGGTAGGTACTTAGGAGGACAGGCATCACATCAAGGGCAAAGGTTCTGGGCCCGGGGTGAAGATCCTGATCAATTTGCAGGTTGGTTCGGTCAGAGTAAGTGGTCTTCGCAACACCCTTTGCATCATTCAAAGGCAGTGTCGTCGCAAGATTTACCTGGAAACCATCGAGGGGTCGTTCCCGCTTTTTTCGGCAAATGTTTCGGTTAGGAAACTGACCGTGGGGGATGTGTTCGACCGGAATTGACTTTCAGCTTGGTACTAACGCCGCGGATACTAACGGATCAGATTTTCTAAAGCAAACCTTTGTTGAGAAATTATTGAAAAGCATGGCCAGGTCTGCTCTGCATTCCAGCGGATTGCCCCGAATTGGCTCATATCCCGACCATCGGTCGGTGAATGTTTTTTCATCAAACCGTGATTTAGAGCCGTTTATCCCCAGGCAGACAGCCAAAACGACCCGAAAAAGCGCATCGATATAATCGGGTAACAGGTACTTGTGCACATTAGTTGCGCGGGCCGTAACGACACTGTCACATCAATCCTGACTCCGGTGGCTGCCTGCAACGAAAGTTTAAGTCAATGAAAAACATCGCTTTTTTTTGTTGGTGAAAAAATCGTCAGTTTGACTGCGAGCCCCATTCCACAAGGCTTTGCGAGGGTTGAAGGACGGTTGTCCACTGAGTTATCCACAGCTTCTGTGGATTGTCCCGAGCGCTTGCTCTAGGACGGGCGTGCCGGGTTGTTTTTCGACTTTACCTGTAAGAAAAAGAGAGTAGAGTGGCGCGCCTTCCGATCTGTCCCACAGTGCTTTATGAAGTTTCGCTCAGTATCAGACTCTGTTACCTCAGAACCTCCTCGTGTTACCTCGCCAAAGCGATTTTCCGTACGTGTGGCCGAATGGCTGCTCGACAGCCCGCGCCTGAGCGACAGTCACAATGCCAAGCACCTTGCGGGGCGCTTGCTCAAGCAACCAGCGCGCGAAGGCGTGGTTGCCGCGCAAAGCCGTCTCGGCCAGTTGATGTGCCGCGAATGCGGGAATGCCCGCGATCGCCGCATCGGTCACGATCTGTTGCGTCAGGCCGCACGCGCCGGCGACCTTCGTGCACAACAGGAACTTGGTCTCATCGAAGACTGAGCTGTCCAAGTTCTGACACCTTGGTTAACCTTCAGGCTTTATCGGATCGGCAGGAATCGCTATGGCTATGGACTTGACCAGCTTATTGCTGGGGCTCGCAGGGGCAGGGCTGCCGCTGCTGGCACTGGCCTGGCAACTGCAACGCCGGGCGAGCAGCGGACAAGCCGAAGTGGCCCTGCTCGAAGAGCGACTGGCGATGGCGCAACTGGCGCAGGACGGGCTCAACGCGCAACTGGATAGCAGTCGCGACGAAGTCGCCGACCTCGGCCAGGCCAACGCGGCCAAACAAGCTGAACTGGCAGCCTTGCGTCGCGAAGTCGAGTTGTTGCAGATCGAGCGCGATGACGCCCGTGACGCTTCCCACGCCTGGAACATCGAGCGCGCCGGCAAAGAAGCCGAACTGCGTCGCCTCGACGCTCAGGCGGCTTCGCTGAATGCCGAATTGCGCGAGCAACAGGAAAGCCATCAACAGCGCCTTAACGACCTGCAAGGTTCACGCGATGAACTGCGCGCGCAGTTCGCCGAACTGGCAGGCAAGATCTTCGACGAGCGTGAACAGCGATTCGCCGAGACCAGCCAACAACGTCTCGGACAGTTGCTCGATCCGTTGAAAGAACGCATTCAGTCTTTCGAGAAGCGTGTTGAGGAAAGCTATCAAGCCGAGGCTCGCGAGCGCTTCTCGCTGGCCAAGGAGCTGGAGCGTTTGCAGGCGCTCAATCTGCGCTTGAGTGATGAAGCCACCAACCTGACCCGCGCCTTGAAAGGCCAAAAAACCCAAGGTAACTGGGGTGAGTTGATCCTCGAGCGAGTGCTGGAACACGCCGGCCTGGAGAAGGGCCGCGAGTACCAGACGCAGGTCAATCTCAAAGGCCCGGACGGCGAACGCTTCCAGCCGGACGTGATCATTTACCTGCCAGGCGACAAGCAGGTCGTGGTCGACTCCAAGGTCAGTCTGACTGCGTATCAACAGTACGTCGCCGCCGAAGACGATACCCTCGGGCAGATTGCGATCAAGCAGCACGTGCTGTCCCTGCGTAATCACGTCAAGGGCTTGTCCGGCAAGGACTATAAACGTCTGGAAGGCTTGCACAGCCTCGATTTCGTTCTGCTGTTCGTGCCCATCGAAGCGGCTTTTTCGGCGGCACTGCAGGCTGAGCCGACGCTGTTTCAGGACGCGTTTGATCGCAACATCGTGATCGTCAGCCCGACCACGTTGCTGGCGACGCTGCGGGTCATCGACAGCCTGTGGAAGCAGGAACGCCAGAGCCAGAACGCCCGGGAAATCGCCGAAAGGGCCGGGTGGCTGTACGACAAGTTCGTGTTGTTCATTCAGGATCTGGACGAGGTCGGCAATCGCCTGCAACAACTGGACAAAGCCTACAGCTCGGCGCGCAACAAGCTGACAGAAGGACGCGGCAATCTGGTCAGCCGCAGTGAGCAGCTCAAGCTGCTCGGTGCGCGGGCGAGCAAAAGCTTGCCGGCGGATCTGCTTGAGCGGGCGATGACGGATGTCGACGGCTTGGTCGAGTTACCTGAGTAAACCCGATTTTTGTGGCGAGGGAGCTTGCTCCCGCTGGGGGGCGAAGCACCCCTGAAAACCTGAGATTCCGGAAACACTGCTTTGAATGGATTGGCGCCTGCTGCGCAGCCGAGCGGGAGCAAGCTCCCTCGCCACAGGTCTTGTGCTGTCCAGGTTTTATAAGGGCAAATAGCGACTCAACAGCGCTCGCAGCGCCGCCGGTTTCACCGGTTTGGCCAGATAATCCAGCCCCGCTGCGTGCACCTGCGCGACCATCTCCGGCCGCCCGTCGGCACTGATCACCACGCCTGGCACTGGTTCACCCAGATTCGTGCGTAACCACGCCATCAACTCGGTCCCGGTATCCCCGTGATCGAGGTGATAGTCGACCAGCGCCAGTTGCGGCCGCACGCCGTCACTGAGCAACGCTGCACATTCCTCACGATTGCGTGCCGTCCAGACCTGACAGCCCCAGCGGCTCAACAGGCTGTTCATGCCAATCAGAATGCTGTCCTCGTTATCGACGCACAGCACCTGCGCGCCGCTCAGCATCTTGCCGTTGATCTCGACGGCAGCGCTGGCCGGCACGGTCTGCGAGCGTGCCAACGGCACACTGACGCTGAACACACTGCCGCGTCCCGGCCACGAGCGCACACGCAGCGTATGACCGAGCACGCGGCACAAGCCGTCGGCGATCGCCAGCCCGAGTCCGAGGCCTTTTTCGGCGCGGGTCTGATGGCTGTCGAGGCGTTTGAATTCCTCGAAAATCACCTGCTGCTTGTCTTCCGGAATGCCCGGCCCGCGATCCCACACCTCAAGGCACAACTCGCCGGCGCGACGCCGCACGCCCAGCAGTACCGGGCCTTTGGCGTAGCGGAAAGCATTGGTGAGGAAGTTCTGCAGGATCCGTCGCAGCAGTTTGATGTCGCTGTCGATGCGCAAATGGCTGCCGCGTACGCGAAAGGTCAGACCCTGTTCCTGAGCCTGCGCCTTGAACTCGGCGCCGAGCGTGTCGAACAGCTCATCGACCGCAAATGGCTTGCGATCCGGATTGATCTTGCCGTTTTCCAGGCGGGAAATATCCAGTAGATCGCTGATCAGGTCTTCGGCCGAACGCAATGAACTGTCAAGGTGCTGCACCAGTTTCTGCGCCTCACTGCTCAAGCCGTCATCCTGATGGGAGAGGGCGGCGGAGAACAGGCGAGCGGCGTTCAAGGGCTGCATCAAGTCATGGCTGACGGCGGCGAGGAAACGGGTTTTCGACTGGTTGGCGGCCTCGGCGGTGCCTTTGGCTTCGGTCAGCGCGACGTTGAGTTGTGACAGCTCCTGAGTCCGTTCGCTGACCCGTTGCTCCAGCCCTTCGTTGGCTTCGGTCAAGGCCTGCTCGGCTTCGCGGAACGCAGTAATGTCGGTGAAGCTCATGACAAAGCCGCCGCCGGGCATCGGGTTGCCGATCAGCTCGATGACCCGGCCGTTGGGGAACAGACGTTCAGACGTGTGCGCGCGGCCCTGACGCATCCAGTGCAAACGGCGGGCGACGTGGACTTCCGCCTCGCCCGGACCGCACAAGCCGCGCTCGGCGTTGTAGCGAATAATGTCGGCAATCGGCCGGCCGACGCTGATCAGTCCGTCCGGGTAGTTGAACAGCTCCAGATAACGCCGGTTCCACGCCACCAGTTTCAGCGACTGGTCGACCACGCTGATGCCTTGGGTGATGTTCTCGATGGCGCCTTGCAGCAGCGCGCGGTTGAACTGCAACACCTCGGAAGCTTCGTCGGCGATGCGCACGACATCCTCCAACTGCATTTCCCGACCTTCAATGGCGGCTTTTACCACGGCTCGCGTCGAAGAGGCGCCCAGCACACCGGCCAGCAAACGCTCGGTATGGGCAATCCATTCACCGTCGGCGTTCTGGTTGGGGTTGAAGCCTTTGCCTTGGCGGTAAGCGAATCGAATGAAGCTCTGGCGGGCGCGTTCTTCACCGACAAACCGCGCCGCCAGTTGCAACAGATCGTCTATCTGTACCGCCAGCATTGAACGCGCACTCGGGCGGGCACTGATTTCCTGACCAATGAAACGCCCGGCCTGCCAATGCTCCGACACCCGGGTGCGGGACAACACCGAGACCCAGGCGAACAAGGTGAAGTTGCCCGCCAGCGACAGCACCACACCTTGGGTCAATGGCGTGATCGGCAGGTTCAGCGGGTTGCTGTGCAGCCACGCCAGGCCGGGAAAGGTGTCCAGCGACCAGCCGAGACTGCGCGCGGCAATCGGCAGGATCAGCGTGTAAAACCACAGGAATGTGCCGGCGGCGAGGCCGGCAAACACGCCCCGTCGGTTGGCCTGTTTCCAGTACAGCGCGCCGAGCATCGCCGGTGCCAGTTGCGTCACCGCGGCGAAGGCGATCTGGCCAATGGTTGCGAGACTTGCCGTGGAGCCCAGCAAGCGATAGCTGACGTAAGCCAGCAGCAGAATCAGCACGATACTCACGCGGCGTACCGACAGCATCCACTGCCGGAACACTTCGAACGGGCGCTCGGCGTTGTTGCGCCGTAGTAACCACGGCAAGAGCATGTCGTTGGAAACCATGGTCGACAGCGCCACGCTGGCGACGATGACCATGCCGGTTGCGGCTGAAGCGCCGCCGATAAACGCCAGCACTGCCAGCGCCGGGTGCGCCTGGGCCAGGGGCAGACTGATCACGAACGAGTCCGGCAACACGTCTTTGGGGAGCATCATCTGACCAGCGAGGGCGATCGGTACTACAAACAACGCGGCCAAGGCGAGATACGCCGGGAACACCCATTTGGCCAGACGCAGATCCTGCGGATCGATGTTCTCCACCACGGTGACGTGGAACTGCCGTGGCAGGCAGATGATCGCCATCATGGCCACGCCGGTCTGCACCACCATCGATGGCCAGTTGATGGTTTCTTTCCAGTATTCCTCAAGGCGCGGGGCGAGCATCGCCTGATTGAACAGGTCGTCGAAACCGTCATACAGGCCAAAAGTGACGAAGGCGCCGACGGCGAGAAAGGCGAACAGCTTGACCAGCGATTCAAAGGCAATCGCCAGCACCATGCCGCGGTGGTGTTCGGTGGCGTCGAGGTTGCGCGTGCCGAAGACGATGGTGAACAGCGCCAGCACCAATGACACGATCAGCGCGGTGTCTTGGGCGCGGGTGCCCATCGCGTCGGCTCCGGCGCCGATCAGCAGGTTCACGCCAAGGACGATGCCTTTGAGTTGCAGAGCGATGTAGGGCAGGACGCCGACCAGGCAGATCAACGCCACCACCACCGCCAGCGATTGTGATTTACCGTAGCGTGCGGCGATAAAGTCAGCAATGGAGGTGATGTTCTCCTGTTTGCTGATCATCACCATTTTTTGCAGGACCCACGGCGCACAGACCAACAGCAGGATCGGGCCTAGGTAAATCGGCAGGAATGACCAGAGCTGTTCGGCGGCCTGACCGACCGCACCAAAAAACGTCCAACTGGTGCAATAAACCGCCAGCGACAAGCTGTACACCCAGGCACGCATCCGTGGTGGCAGCGGCGTGCTGCGACGGTCGCCGTAGAAGGCGATGGCGAACATGATGGCCATATAGGCCAGGGCGACGGCGGCGATCAGCCCGGTGGACAATGACATGCAACACTCCCGACAGAAGACTCCCCGGCACTCCTGCCCGGGCGGACAGTCTCGCATGAGTGCGGCGGTTAGTCAGTGTCGACCAAGGTCGTGGCGTGGCGGGGTGTCGCAGGGGTGGAACCGGGTGGTTTTATGGTGACTTGGCGGGCCTCATCGCTGGCAAGCCAGCTCCCACAATTTTGCGGGCGTATACAAAATTTCCATTCGCTGGAGATCTCTGTGGGAGCTGGCTTGCCAGCGATGGCGTCAGCCCTGTTGCAACGCGATATCGATCAGCCGATGCAACTCTTCCACTTCCAGAGCCGCCGCCGAAAACAGAATGCGAAACACCACCGGCGCCACCACCAGATTAATCAAATGATCAACGCTCGGTGCCTGCTCATCGGGATGCCGCTGGATGATCGTCTGCAACTGCGCCCCGATAATCGTCACGCAATACCCCGGCGTAGCACTCGCCTGCACGTCGCGCATCATGTTGCGTCCGGGCTCGGAACTCATCTCGTCGAGATATTGCTCGGCCCAGGCGCGGATATCGCTGCGCAGGCTGCCGGTTTGCGCCGGTTCGCTGTCAGGGCGCATGCGGGCGAGGGCGACATCCGCCAGCAAGGCCGCCAGATCCCCCCAGCGCCGATAAATCGTCGATGGCGTAACACCTGCGCGTGCGGCGATTTGCGGGACGGTCACGGTCGAACGCTCCTGTTCTTGCAGGAGCGCGCGGACTGCCGAATGAATCGACTCTTGCACCCGGGCACTGCGACCGCCGGGGCGTAAACCTTCTTTAATAGCCATGCGCCAGACCTTAACACAAAGAATTTGCTTTAAGCGAAGGCCGAGAGCACACTCCGCAAAAGCAAAAAATTAGCTTTTGCGGAGTGTGCACATGAACAGCCTTGCTTCCAATCGTCCCAGCCTGTGGTTTCTGGCGATCACCTTACTGAGTTTTCTCGCCGCTTCCACTGCGCCGACGCCGTTGTATCACCTGTATCAGGATCAACTGCATTTCTCGGCAGCGATGCTGACCCTGATTTTCGGCGTCTACGCCCTGAGTTTGCTGGCGGCGCTGTTAACCGTCGGATCACTGTCCGATCACCTCGGGCGTAAACCAGTGATCTTCGCCGCGGTATTGCTCAATGCGCTGGCGATGCTGCTGTTCATCAGCGCCGACAGCGTCACTTGGCTGATCAGTGCGCGGGTGCTGCAAGGTTTCGCGACCGGGATGGCCACCGCCGTATTGAGTGCGACGCTGCTCGACACCGACCGCCAGCAAGGACCGCTGATCAACAGCGTTGCGCCGTTGCTGGGCATGGCGCTGGGCGGTATGGGCTGTGGCCTGCTGGCCGAGTTCGCCCCGGCGCCACTGCAACTGACTTACTGGCTGCTGCTCGCGCTGTTTGTGCTGCAAGCGCTTTATGTCTGGCGCCTGCCGGAGAGCGTCAGCCCGCAGGCCGGGGCATGGGCGTCATTGCGTCCGACACTACACGTCCCGGTTCAGGCGCGTTCAACGTTGTGGCGAGTGCTACCGCTGAACACTGCAACTTGGGCTCTCGGCGGTTTTTACGCC
The DNA here is from genome assembly GCF_044743525.1 of Pseudomonas sp. NPDC087598. Taxonomy (NCBI): domain Bacteria; kingdom Pseudomonadati; phylum Pseudomonadota; class Gammaproteobacteria; order Pseudomonadales; family Pseudomonadaceae; genus Pseudomonas; species Pseudomonas sp. NPDC087598. Next base: position 44,170 of record NZ_JBIUWQ010000044.1, read on the forward strand.
TCGCTGGCGCCGTCGCTGGTGCGCACGGCCACCGGTTCCACTTCCAACCTGATCGGCGGCGCCACCGTCGCGGCACTGACCGTCACCGGCGCACTGATGATCTTCACCCTGCGCAATCGTCCCGCCACACGCGCCTTGCAACTCGGCGCAAGCTTGCTGCCAAGTGGTCTGGTGCTGATTCTGCTCGGTGTGCACAGCGCCAGTCTGTCGCTGTTTTTCCTCGGCACGCTGGTTGCCGGTTGTGGTTTTGGCTCAGGCTTCCTCGGCGCCGTGCGCAGCCTGGTGCCGCTGGCGTTACCGCATGAAAGAGCCGGGTTAATGTCAGCGTATTACGCACTCAGTTACCTGGCGTTCTGTCTGCCGGCATTGTTGGCCGGGCATTTGACTAGCAGTTTTGGTTTGCTGGCGACTACAGACGTCTATGGCTTGGCATTGGTAGTCCTTTCGGTGGGCGGTCTAATTTTGATATCGCGTCAGATCCTGGTTTCACGCATTAACCTCAATCGTTCAGCGAGTGAATAGTTGATTGATGGCAAAACGCCTGTTCACTACCATGCCCACCATTATCCGCAGTGAAATGATTTGAGTGAACGATAATGGATGAAAGCTTGGATTTGCTGGGACGCTTGCAGAAAGGCAAGGGCGGATTACGTCCTGCCGAGAAGCGCTTGCTGGATTGCTTCAAGCGGGGAGTGATTGCCACCATCACTGACGAGTTGCCCGTCTCGTCGACTGCGGAGAATGTGGTACGAGCAACTTTTCTGCGTGCTCTGATCCTGACGTATTCCAAAGGAGCATTTCTCGGGGAGAGTCTTTACCTGCAGGGCGCCGTTATCGAGGGGACACTTTTTTTAGTGGGCATTTCCGTGAGTACCCCGGTCACTTTTCAGAATTGCTTGTTCGATCAGGATATCAATGTCCGCGGTGCCAGCTTTGATCGTATGCTCAAGTTCGACGGTTGCTCGCTCAATTCTTTTTTAGGTGAGCGAATTGTTGTCAATGACAGCCTAGTCTTTTCATCCTCTACTACCAACGGTCTAGTCGAGCTCGATTCGGCCCGGATAGCCGCCGGGCTGTTTTGTTTAGGAGCACAATTTGATGGTGGGGGAAAGACGTGCCTCGACGCCTCTTTCGCCGAGATACGCACGGGTGTTTATCTCAAAGGCGGGTTTTCTGCCAAGGGCTTAGTGCGTTTCAGATCTGCCGTAGTTGGGGGACAGTTCAATTGCGTAAATGCAAGTTTTACCGTTGATAAAGAGCAGTCCCTTGACCTGGATTTTGCCTGTATCAATGGTCCTGTCTTTCTCAGGGACGGTTTTACTTCGACAGGCATTGTTAATCTGCTGGGTGCAAGGATTTCTGGCCAGTTGAGCTGTAGGCATTCGAAATTTTTTGCGATTGGAAACGCTCATGCGATGACCATTGAGCGCGCTTTTATCAGTGGTAACGCGTTATTCAGTCAAGGCTGTGAAATCCAGGGGAGACTGCAACTGGCCGGTTTGGAGGTTGAAGGAAATGTTGAGTTTGATGGCGCTGCCATACAGGAACTAAGAGCAAATGAAATGAGAGTGAAAGGGAGGCTCGATTTGCGCGACCTCAAGTCCGCTCCCAAACAAATCTCGTTTTTAGGCACCAGGGTCTCGACCATCAATGATGATCTTGCTTCCTGGGGAGAGCGTCCGATTCTCAACGGCTTTGTCTATGACTCTGTGGATGTGCATAAGCCGATGCCTGTTAGTGATCGCATTACATGGTTGAAAAAGCAGAAAGCCTGTTTGGAAAAAGACGAAACGTCGCCTATGTCATCGAAGGAGCATTTTCGTCCCCAACCATGGCGCCAATTGCAGCAGGTCCTTGAATCTAGTGGCCACACCGAAGAAGCCAAGGAGGTGGGTATAGAATTTGAGCAGTGCTTGCGTGCATCTGGTCGCATCGGTCAGTCACCGAGTAATTGGTCTCCGTCTTTTCGAAAGCTCTACGCAGCCTCGGCGAGGTTCTTGCATTTTCTTTATGGTTATCTGACTGGCTTCGGCTACCGCCCGATGCTATTGCTGCCATGGTTCGCACTGGTTTGGGGATTTTGCACATTGGTTTACTGGAGTGCCGCCAGTTTCGGGGTCTTTGCTCCAAGCAATCCACTTATTTTTCAAAACGAAGCTTATGACACCTGTCGCCCGGACAGGGAGCAGGTGTGGCTCGACAAAAGTCGTTATCGCACGCAGGCAGAGCTGCCAGAGAAGTTCAAGGGGGCGGGTAATTGGTATTTATGTGAGAAGCTCCGTGAGGAGTACACCGGGTTCAGTCCGATTGCGTTCTCACTGGATCTACTACTGCCTCTGGTCGATTTGCATCAGGAAAATGACTGGGCTCCGCTGATTGAAACCCCAAAAGCCAATCCAGTTTTTGAGTTTTTCAGCTTCTTTATCAGTGGCAAACGCTGGGTCCGATTTGTGATGTGGTGCGAAATCCTCGCCGGATGGGGATTCAGCCTGCTGTTTGTGGCTGTGGTTTCTGGTTTAGCGCGCCGCAAGGAATAGGTGATATTCATGAAGATTATTCGCAGCAAGACCTTCACCGCCGACCGCGCCTGGGGCGCGCTCGATATCGCCAACATGAACGGCATCACCACGCGCCTGCACTGGACCGATCAGCCTTATAAGTGGCACGTCAATGACGGTGAGGAAGTGTTCGTGGTGCTCGACGGCGAAGTGTCGATGCATTACCGCGAGGAGGGTGAAGAACAACAGGTGCAGTTGGCGGTTGGTGACATTTTCTACGCCTCGGTCGGCACCGAGCATGTCGCTCACCCGCAGGGCGTGGCGCGAATTCTGGTGATCGAAAGCGAGGGCAGTGTTTAACTGCTTATCTGCAAAATAGATAACAGTTAGAGAAATTACCTGTTATATAGATATTCGATTCAGATCTACCATGGACTCAACCTCACCTGAGGACAGGAGTTCATGATGACTTGCCCCAACAGCAGCAAACCCGGCATCAAGCCGCTCAGCCAACTTCAGCATCCGCGTGAAGTGATTCGCCAATTCACCCCGAACTGGTTCGCCGCCACCATGGGTACCGGGGTGCTGGCACTGGCGTTGGCGAATTTGCCGGTAGCGATTCCCGGGATGCATGCCGTGGCCGAAGGGCTGTGGTTGTTCAACATCCTCTTGTTCACTCTGTTTACCGCTGCTTATACCGCCCGTTGGATTTTGTTCTTCGACGAGGCGCGGCGGATTTTCGGCCATTCCACCGTGTCGATGTTCTTCGGCACCATTCCCATGGGCCTGGCAACGATCATCAACGGCTTTCTGCTGTTCGGTCTGCCACGTTGGGGTGACGGCGTCATTCAACTGGCCGAAGTGCTGTGGTGGCTGGATGTGGCGATGTCGCTGGCCTGTGGCGTATTGATTCCCTACATGATGTTTACCCGCCAGGAACACAGCATCGACCAGATGACGGCGGTTTGGCTGTTACCGGTGGTGGCCGCCGAAGTCGCCGCCGCCAGTGGTGGATTGCTCGCACCCCACTTGACCGATGCCCACTCGCAACTGGTGGTACTGACGACAAGCTACGTGCTCTGGGCGTTTTCCCTGCCGGTGGCGTTCAGCATTCTGACCATCCTGTTGCTGCGCATGGCCTTGCATAAACTGCCTCATGAAAACATGGCCGCCTCGAGCTGGCTGGCCCTCGGCCCGATCGGTACCGGTGCGCTGGGTATGTTGCTGCTGGGAGCGGATGCCCCGGCGATCTTCGCGGCCAACGGCCTGCCGGGCATTGGCGAAATCGCTTCCGGCATTGGCCTGGTGGCCGGGATCACGCTGTGGGGCTTTGGTTTGTGGTGGATGCTGATGGCACTGCTGATCACCGTGCGTTATCTGCGCGACGGTATTCCGTTCAACCTCGGCTGGTGGGGATTCACCTTCCCGCTGGGCGTGTATTCGCTGGCAACTCTCAAACTTGCAAGCACGCTCAACCTCGGGTTTTTCAGTGTGGTTGGCTGCGTGCTGGTGACATTGTTGGCGGTCATGTGGCTGATCGTCGGCAAGCGCACCGTGCAAGGGGCATGGCGTGGCGAACTGTTTGTTTCGCCGTGCATTGCAGGTTTGAAGAAATAACCTGAAAGTTTTAGGTAATGTGTGGCCTGGATCGCGGTTCGAGATTCCAATACAAGAACCCAGGCCTCTCTACCCAACATCAGGAAAACACGGAAGATGAGTCACCCCTCACAGTTCAACCTGCTGCGCACCCGGCGCTTCCTGCCGTTTTTCATCACACAGTCGCTCGGTGCGTTCAACGACAACGTATTCAAACAGTCGCTGATCCTCGCCATTCTCTATCGACTGACCATCGAGGGTGACCGCTCGATCTGGGTCAACCTGTGTGCGCTGCTGTTTATTCTGCCGTTCTTCCTGTTTTCGGCACTGGCCGGACAGTTTGGCGAGAAGTTCGCCAAAGACGCGCTGATCCGTCTGATCAAGCTCGCGGAAATCGCCATCATGGCGGTGGGATCGGTCGGTTTCCTTTTCGATCACTTGTCACTGATGCTGGTGGCGCTGTTCGCGATGGGCACCCATTCGGCGCTGTTCGGGCCGGTGAAATATTCGATCCTGCCGCAAGCCTTGCGTGAGGAGGAATTGGTCGGCGGCAATGGTCTGGTCGAGATGGGCACGTTCCTCGCGATTCTGGCGGGGACCATCGGTGCCGGGGTCATCATGTCCTCGACCCACTACGCGCCGCTGGTCTCGACGGCCATCGTCGGCATCGCCGTGCTGGGTTATCTTGCCAGCCGCAGCATTCCCCGCGCGGCGGCTTCGTCGCCGGATATGCGCCTGAACTGGAACATCTTCAGCCAATCCTGGGCGACCCTGAAACTCGGTCTGGGTCAGACGCCCGCCGTGTCGCGCTCGATTGTCGGCAACTCGTGGTTCTGGTTTGTCGGGGCGATTTACCTGACGCAGATCCCGGCCTACGCCAAAGAGTGGATGCACGGCGATGAAACCGTGGTCACGCTGATTCTCACGGTGTTTTCGGTGGGTATCGCGCTGGGTTCGATGCTCTGCGAGAAGCTTTCCGGGCGCAAAGTTGAGATCGGTCTGGTGCCGTTTGGCTCATTCGGTCTGACGGTGTTTGGTCTGCTGTTGTGGTGGCACTCCGGTGGAATTCCCGATAGCGTCACTGGCCACAGCTGGACTGAAGTACTGGGCTTTGCCCACACCTGGGCAGTGCTGGTCGACATTCTCGGTCTCGGCATCTTCGGTGGCTTTTATATCGTGCCGCTTTACGCGCTGATCCAGTCGCGCACCGCCGAGAACGAACGCGCGCGAGTGATTGCCGCCAATAATATTCTCAACGCGCTGTTCATGGTGGTGTCAGCCATTGTCTCAATCGTGTTGTTGAGCGTGGTCAAGCTGTCGATCCCGCAGTTGTTCCTCGTGGTGTCGCTGCTGAACATCGGCGTCAACGCCTACATCTTCAAGATCGTCCCCGAGTTCAGCATGCGTTTCATGATCTGGTTGCTCAGCCATTCCATGTACCGCGTCGAGCATCGCAACCTGGAAGCAATCCCCGATGAAGGCGCGGCATTGCTGGTGTGCAACCACGTGTCGTTCGTCGACGCCCTGCTGATTGGCGGCGCGGTGCGTCGGCCGATTCGCTTTGTCATGTACTACAAGATCTACAACTTGCCGGTGTTGAACTTTATCTTCCGCACGGCGGGTACTATTCCGATTGCCGGGCGCCATGAAGATATTCAGATCTACGAAAAAGCCTTCACGCGGATTGCCCAGTATCTGAAGGACGGTGAGCTGGTGTGCATCTTTCCGGAGGGCAAACTGACTGCCGACGGTGAGATCAACGAATTCAAGGGCGGGCTGACGCGGATCCTCGAGGAAACGCCGGTGCCGGTGATTCCGCTGGCGTTGCAGGGCTTGTGGGGAAGTTTCTTCAGTCGCGATCCGAACAAGGGAGTGTTCCGTCGCTTGTGGTCGCGGGTGACGTTGGTGGCGGGTTCGCCTGTTGCTGTTGAAGGGGCGGAACCGGCGAAGTTGCAAGGTTTGGTGGGGGAGTTGCGCGGGGCTGTCAGATAGTTGTTGTCTGATCTGGCCTCATCGCTGGCAAGCCAGCTCCCACAAGGATCGTGTACACCGTCGAACCTGTGGGAGCTGGCTTGCCAGCGATGGGGTCAGAGGCTTAAGCGCTGACCTTGAGGCCGATCAAACCAGTGATGATCAACGCCACACTGGCCAGCCGAATCAACGCCATTGACTCACCAAACAGAATGATCCCGGCGATCACCGTGCCCACGGCGCCGACACCGGTCCAGATCGCATAGGCCGTGCCCAGCGGCAATTCCTTCATCGCCAGGCCTAGCAGGCCAAGGCTGATGGCCATGGCTGCAACGGTCAGGGCGGTAGGGAGTGGACGGCTGAAGCCATCGGTGTATTTCAGGCCGACGGCCCAGCCGACTTCGAACAGGCCGGCGAAAAACAGAATGATCCAGGACATGAGAGACCTCCATCGATTGACGGGGTCGTCCCCAGATTAAAAACTCGATCGAGCCGCAGGGTCGTCCCCGCGTAGCGCAATAGTTTGACGAGCATTAACCCGGGGATCAAGTTTCAGCTCAGTCGGCGGCCTGTTGCGCCAAGGCTTCACGATCTTCCTTCTCGCTCATGCGTCGGAAGTAGGTTGAAAGCAGCGCCCCGGAAATATTGTGCCAAACACTGAACAACGCGCTCGGCACCGCCGCCAATGGCGAGAAATGCGCACTGGCCAAAGCGGCGCCCAATCCCGAGTTCTGCATGCCGACTTCCAGCGCCAGCGACTTGCGTTGCGCCAACGGCAGCTTGAACAGCCGGCCGGTGAAGTAACCGAGCAAGTAACCGAAGCTGTTGTGCAGCATCACTACCGCCATGATCAGCAGGCCGGATTCGGCGATTTTCGCCTGACTGGCCGCTACCACCGCGGTGACGATGATCACGATGCTGACCACCGACACCAGCGGCAATACCTCCACCGCATGCCGAACCTTGTCACCCAGCAAACGCTGGGCAACCACGCCAAGAATGATCGGCAGCAGCACCACTTGCAGGATCGACCAGAACAACTCCATGAACGACACCGGCAACCACGCCGAGGCCAACAGCCAGATCAACGCCGGGGTCAGCAACGGGGCGAGGAGGGTGGTCACGGCAGCAATGGCCACCGACAACGCCAGATCGCCACGGGCCAGCCACGTCATTACGTTGGAGGAGGTGCCGCTTGGGCAGCAACCGACCAGAATCACCCCGACGGCGATTTCCGGCGGCAGGTGAAACACCTGACAAAGCAACCACGCCACACCGGGCATGATCACGAAATGTGCGACGACGCCCAGCGCGACACGCCACGGGTGGCGGGCGACAGCGGCAAAATCATCGAGTTTGAGGGTTAGCCCCATGCCGAACATTACCAGGCCCAGCAGCGGCACGATCGCGCCTTTGAGGCCAAGGAACCATGCCGGTTGCAGGAACGCGATAACCGCAAAAATCAAAACCCAGTAAGCGAAGGTATTGCCGATAAAACGGCTCAGTGCAGCCAGTGCGCGCATGGCTTGTTCCTTATTATTGAATGAACACCACAAAACAAATGTAGGAGTGAGCCTGCTCGCGATCGCGGTCTTACAGTCAACATCTCCGTTGAATGTCGGTCCCTTATCGCGAGCAGGCTCACTCCTACATTATGAAGCTCGTCGGGCTTTAGATCCCTTGCGGAGTCTCTTCGCCACCCAACGCTTCAACCAGCGCCGGCAGGAAATCACCGAACGTCAGCATCATCAGGGTGAAGCTGGCGTCCAGTTGACCCAGTGCCTCATCGCCGCCGTCCTGTTCCGCCTGATCCTGCAACAGATCTTCGAACTTCAGGCGTTTGACGGTCATCTTGTCATCAAGCATGAACGACAGCTTGTCCTGCCAGGCCAGCGACAATTGCGTAACGACTTTGCCGGTGCTCAGGTGCAACTGGATTTCTTCGCTGGTCAGGTCCTGACGCTTGCAACGGACGATGCCGCCATCTTCGTGGGTGTCGCGCAGTTCGCACTCGTCCAGCACATAGAAGTCGTCGGCGGCTTTCTGCGTGGTGACCCAATCGGTCATGACCGCTGTCGGTGCCATTTTCACGGTCAACGGACGGACGGGCAGGGTGCCGATCACTTCACGCAGGGTCGACAGCAAGTCTTCGGCGCGTTTCGGGCTGGCCGAGTTGACCAGGATCAGGCCTTTTTTCGGCGCGATGGCGGCGAAGGTCGACGAGCGACGGATAAATGCACGCGGCAGGAAGGCCTGGATGATTTCATCCTTGATCTGGTCGCGTTCCTTCTTATAGACCTTGCGCATCTGCTCGGCTTCGATCTCTTCGACCTTTTCCTTGACCGCGTCACGTACGACGCTGCCCGGCAGAATGCGTTCTTCTTTACGTGCAGCGATCAGCAGGAAATCACCGCTGACGTGCACCAGTGGAGCATCTTCGCCTTTGCCGAATGGCGCGACGAAACCGTAGGTGGTCAACTCCTGGCTTGCACATGGACGCGCCAGTTTGGTGGCCAGTGCAGTTTCCAGCGCCTCGGCATCGACAGGAAGGTC
>NZ_JBIUWQ010000045.1:0-51023 GCF_044743525.1 Pseudomonas sp. NPDC087598
GGTGGGCGACAGGTATGGAGACGCTGGTGCAACACGTGACCCAGGGTTTCAAGGCGATGCCGCCGCGTGGTTGGTGCATGGACTGCAGTGCCGAGGATTACCAGGCCATCATCCTTTGGATGAGCGAGAGTAAACCCGGTCCATAACTCTTAACCCTTAGCCGTAGTTGGATTAGCTGATGAACAAACTGATCGTGAGTCTGCTGTTGACCGTGGGAATTTCAGGCTTCGCCCATGCTGCCGGTGATGCCGCCGCCGGCCAGGCGAAAGCTGCCGTTTGCGGAGCCTGCCATGGTCCGGACGGGAACAGCATGGCGCCAAACTTTCCAAAACTGGCCGGCCAGGGTGAACGTTACCTGACCAAGCAACTGCACGACATCAAGTCGGGCAAGCGCACCGTTCTCGAAATGACTGGCCTGCTGACCAACCTGAGCGATCAGGATCTGGCCGACATCGCCGCCTATTTCGCCAGCCAGAAAGGCAGCGTCGGCGCTGCCGATCCGAAGATCGTTGCTCGCGGTGAGGCGCTGTTCCGCGGCGGCAACCTGGCCAAAGGCCTGCCAGCCTGCACCGGTTGCCATTCGCCGAACGGTGCCGGCAACGCCGCTGCCGGCTTCCCGCATCTGGGTGGACAACACGCTCAATACATCGCCAAACAGCTGACCGATTTCCGCAAGGAAGAAGGCGGTCGCACCAACGATGGCGACACGCTGACCATGCAGACCATCGCCAAACGGTTGAGCGACGAAGACATCGCCGCCGTCTCCAGCTACATTCAGGGTCTGCACTAAGACCCGCGGATCGAGCGCTGCCGGTGAGAGACATCTCTTGCAATGTTAACGCTCGATTAATCCGTCGCAGCAAGTATAAAAAGGGTGGCTTTGGCCGCCCTTTTTTGTGGCCGCTGCCGTTACACTACAGAACTCATGCCCGCCAGGATCTGTCTGAAAACAGGTCGCGCGAGGCGACCAAAATTGTCCAGGAGTAAAGCATGCGTAATCTGATCATCAGCGCCGCTCTCGTCGCTGCCAGCCTGTTTGGCGTGACTGCCCAGGCCGCCGAAGCCCCTGCCGCCCCTTATGTTGAATTGGCCAACCCGGTTCCGGTTGCCGAGCCTGGCAAGATCGAAGTGGTCGAGCTGTTCTGGTACGGCTGCCCGCACTGCTACGCCTTCGAGCCGGTGATCAATCCATGGGTTGAAAAACTGCCTTCCGACGTCAACTTCGTACGCATCCCTGCCATGTTCGGCGGCCCATGGGACGCTCACGGTCAAATGTTCCTGACCCTGGAAGCAATGGGTGTCGAGCACAAGGTTCACAATGCCGTGTTCAACGCCATCCAGAAAGAACACAAGAAGCTGACCGACAAGAACGACATGGCTGACTTCCTCGCCACCCAAGGCGTGGACAAGGACAAGTTCCTCGCCACGTTCGACTCGTTCGCCATCAAGGGCCAGATCGTCAAGGCTCGTGAACTGGCCAAGAAGTATGAAATCACTGGCGTTCCAACCATGATCGTCAACGGCAAGTACCGCTTCGACATCGGCTCCGCCGGTGGTGCCGAGCAAGCTCTGCAACTGGCCGACCAACTGGTGGCCAAAGAGCGAGCGGCAACCAAGGCTGCTGCCAACTAAGCGCGGCAACTGCAATGCGCCGCTGGAAGTCTGAACGCATCGTTGGCCTGCATGATCCGCAGGTCAACGAACATCACCTGGCGTCTACGGGACTGCCAGCGGATCATCGCCTGCGTTTGCTCAGTTTCAATATCCAGGTCGGCATCAGCACTGAGCGCTATCGGCACTACCTGACCCGCAGTTGGCAGCATCTGCTGCCGCACACCGGGCGCTCAGGCAATCTGCAAAAGATCGGCGACCTGCTCGGCGACTTCGATCTGGTCGCCTTGCAGGAAGCCGATGGCGGCAGCCTGCGTTCAGGCTACGTCAATCAAGTCGAACACCTGGCCCATCTCGGCGCCTTCCCCTACTGGTATCAACAACTCAATCGCAACCTCGGCCGACTGGCTCAGCACAGCAATGGCGTGCTCAGTCGTCTGCGTCCGTGGGCGATCGAAGACCACCCGTTGCCCGGCCCGAAAGGTCGCGGCGCCATCCTCCTGCGTTTCGGCGAAGGCCCGGAAGCGCTGGTGGTGGTGATGATGCACCTGGCGCTTGGCGCGCGGGTGCGCAGCCTGCAACTGGGCTATATTCGCGAGCTGATCGGCGGCTATAAACACCAGGTGTTGATGGGTGACATGAACACCCATGCCAGCGATCTGCTACAACAGTCACCGTTACGCGATCTCGGCTTGCTGGCCCCGCAGGTGGAAGCGACATTCCCCAGCTGGCGCCCTCAGCGTTGCCTTGATCATATTTTGCTCAGCCCGACCCTGACCCTCGAAAAGGTCGAAGTGCTGGCCCAACCCATTTCCGATCACCTGCCGGTCGCGGTAGAGATTCGTCTGCCGGGTTCGCTCACGGCCGATGCATTGCCCGCGTTGAGTCCTGCCCCTCGCGGAACCCCTGAATGAGCGACGACGCCCAGCGCTGGAAAGAGAAATACCTCAAAAGCATCGAACAACAGGACAAGCTCGAACGTCGCTGGGCCGCCCGGCTCGACTTGCTGCGTCGCGGTCTGGTGCGCAGCACATTGGCGGCCGAAGGCACCGACCGCGTCGTTGATCAATGCATGAAAGAGATGCGCGACGTGGTGCGCACTGACGACATGGACGCTGGCCTCGCCGCCCTGTTGCCGCGCCTGGAAAAAGCCGTGCTCGATTCCGAGCAGCGCCGCGAGACCCGCATTGATCAGGTCAGCACCGCGCTGACGTCTCTGGTAACCCAGTTGCAAGCTCTACCGCTGCCGCGAGAAGTCGCCCAGCCACTGAAGAAGTTCGCCAAGCAATTGGACAGCCGTGTCGGTCAGGCGCGGGAAATGCCATTGCTGCTGAGTGAACTGAGCGGTTTGCAGGGCAAGGCGTTGAGTCAGTTGGAAACGCCACCAGAGCCCGGACGCCCGGGATTGTTGCAGCGTCTGTTTGGCAACCGTGACAGCGACGAGGTGCCTGCACCTGCACAGGCTACGCCTGAGCACATTGCGCCAGTCGAACAGCTGCATGCATCCGAACCTGTGCAAACTGCCCCTATCGCTGAACCGGCGTTAGCCACTACGGTTATCAAAGACACTGCGCCAATCACGGCAGTGGAAGCACCAGCGCCCTTAGCTCAGTCGGAAACAGACGTAGTTGCCTTCGTTCCGCCGACAGTCACTACTGAAGCGGCCTCACCGATTGAAGTGGAATCCATCGCGCCCGAGCCTGAAACCGTTACGGCTCCAGCTCCAGCTGCGATCCCACACCCAGTCGCACCTGTCGCTTTCAACCCCGACGAATTGATCCACCCCGGCGATCCCGCGCCGCTGTTCCTCGACAGTCTGCCCCTGCCCGAGCCCATCGCTCAGGCACTGGCGGCCATCGACCCGGAGCAGTCCGAGCACGACATCCTCTTTGCCCTGCCGGATTCTCCGGAGCCGTCCTACAGCTCCGTAGCCAAACACATCGAAGATACGCTGATCGGCCTGCTCGACGACCTGACGCTGCCCGAGCGCCACCGCCCACAAGCTGAAGCCATGCGTGAAAGGCTCAAACATGGCTTGAACTGGTACGAACTGATACCGATCCTCGACGATCTGGCGACGTTGATGCTGGCGATCACCGACAGCGGCCAACACGAGTTCGAAGCTTACCTGCAGCAACTCAACGAACGCCTCGAAGCGTTTCAGAGCAACCTGCAGGCCGCCAGCGAAGGCCATGCCGACAACAGCTCGGCGGCACGAGCGATGGACACGCAGATCCGTGAGCAAGTCGATGGCTTGCAGACCAGCGTTCAGGAAGCGGCGGACCTGGACGACCTCAAGCAAGTGCTGGAGAACCATCTCGAAGGCTTGCTCGGCACTATGGACCAACACCAGAAGCAGCGCGATGCCCGCGAGCAGGAAGTCGCGGCACGGCTTAAAGGCCTGTCCGAGCGCGTCGCGCATATGGAGCAGGAAGCGCAGGGCTTCCGCGAACACCTTGAAGAGCAACGCCAGAAAGCCCTGATCGACCCGCTCACCGGTCTGCCTAACCGCGCGGCGTGGAGCGAACGTCTCGAGCATGAGATCAAGCAATGGCAGCAACACGGCAACACGTTGAGCCTGGCGATGCTCGACCTCGATCATTTCAAACGGATCAATGACAACTATGGACACCTGGCGGGCGACAAGGTCCTGAAGATCATCGCCACCGTGCTGCGCAAGCGTCTGCGCGGCTCCGACTTCATCGCCCGGTTTGGCGGCGAAGAGTTCGTTCTGCTGCTGCCGGCGACTCCGCCCGCAGTCGGTGCGAAGCTGCTGGAAGCCCTGCGCGCGGCGATCGAGGCCTGCCCGTTTCACTTCAAGGGCGAGCGCGTGACCATTACCATTTCCATGGGCCTGGCTTCGTTCAGGACGGGTGAACATAGCGATCTGGTGCTTAAAAGAGCCGATCAGGCGCTGTACAGAGCCAAAAACGCAGGACGTAATCGGGTCGAGATGGGCTGAGCGAATTGTTCCATTTTGTTTAAATCCGCCCGCTGACCGTCTGCACGCAAGGCATTACGTTACACTGTTGCATTATTGTCTTGCGTGTACTGCCTTCTGCCATGAAATTTTTTACCCTCCTCGCGTCCCTGCTTGTTCTGGCCGGTTGTGCCAGCGGCCCGCGTTATGACACCAGCCATCCTTCCGCCAATCACGACAGCCGCATCCAGTTCGTGATCGTGCATTACACCTCGGCGTCGCTTGAGCGTTCGCTGCAACTGCTGACCCACGGTGAAGTGAGCAGCCATTACCTGATCGGTGACGACAAACGCGCCACCGTTTACAAGCTGATGGACGAAAACCAGCGAGCCTGGCACGCCGGCGAAAGCCAGTGGCAGGGGCGTACCTGGCTCAACTCCAGCTCGATCGGCATCGAAATCGTCAATCCGGGTTTCAAGGACACCCCAACCGGGCGCCTGTGGTTTCCCTATAGCGAAGCGCAGATTCAGGCGCTGATCGCCCTGCTCAAGGACATCAGTCAGCGCAACGGCATCAGCCCCCGTCACATCATCGGTCACAGCGACATCGCACCGCTGCGCAAACTCGATCCGGGGCCGTTGTTCCCCTGGAAGCGTCTCGCCGCCGAAGGCTTGGGTATCTGGCCGAACGAGCAAGCCGTGGACCGCCAGCAAGCCCTGTTCAACGGCGGTGAACTGCCGAGCATCAGCTGGTTCCAGGCACAACTGGCCCACCTCGGTTACGACACACCGCAAACCGGCGAACTGGATGTCGCCACGCGCCATGTGCTGGCGGCCTTCCAGATGCACTTCCGCCCTGCGCGTTTCGACGGCACGCCGGACGCGCAAACGGCGGCGCTGCTGCTAGTACTCAATCAGACAAAATAATGACGCCCGCCCGACGGTCAGGGCGAAACTGCAATCAGCAGCTATAACTCATTGGTAATTCTTCGGATATTCCATGATGGTTGCTACCCGAGCGACGCTGCGTAGCTGGTTCTATCGCCCCTGGTTTTTGGCGATGATCGCGGCTGTCCTCAGTGCCAGCCTGCTGATCGCCGGCGCAATGTTCGTGGCGATGCATCAGGTCGAGCAAAACGAAAGCCAGGCCATGAACGCACAGGGCGAACGCTTCCTCGCCCGCCTCGAACAATTGTTCGGCCAGTTGCGCGAAAGTCTCGATGATCTAGAAGCCCAGCCCCTGCGCAGTTGCGATGACGAAATGATCACCACGCTGCGGCAAGTCACCTTCAACTATCGTTTCGTCTATGAAGCCGCTTACATGGACGCCTCGCGTACTTGCTCCAACCGTCCGCGCCAGGAAGGCATGTCGGTTAACCGCGCGCCAGACATCAGAGGCCCGACCTACAGTTACTGGCTGAACACCACCACCGAACCCGATGAAAACCGCGCCGCGCTGATGCTTGGACGCGGCAACTTTCGTGTCGCCACCTCGCGCGGGCATTTGACCGACATGGTCGATCTGTCGCCCGGCAGCAGTCTGCTGGTGGTGCTTGACCATGGCACCCGGGCGATTCCGGTACTCGGCGCAGAACAGGCGTGGCCCCCGAGCGAACACTGGCCGCCGAAAAGCCGCGACGCCTTGCAAGTCACCCAGACCCGACTGATCTATCGCATGCCCACCAACAACCCGGAATATCAGCTGGTGCTGATTACGCCGCGTACCGGCATGCACATACCCGCCATCTGGTGGTGGATGATTCCGGCCTGCCTGGTGCTTGGCGCCTTCGTCGGTTTCGTCGTGTTTTTACTGGTTCGCCAGCGCCAGTCACTGGACGCTGAACTGCACGGCGCCATTCGCCGTGGCGAATTGCAGGTGCTCTATCAGCCGATCTTTGACCTCGACAGCCGCAACTGCGTCGGCGCCGAAGCGTTGCTGCGCTGGCGCCGTCCGGACGGCACGCTGACCAGCCCCGATCTGTTTATCCCCATGGCGGAAAATACCGGACAGATTCGCCAGATGACCGACTTCGTCTTGCAGCGCTTGCTGGAGCAATTGGGACCGGTGTTGCGCGCCAATCCGCAGCTGTATATCTCGGTCAACCTCGCCGCCTGTGACGTGATGGTGCCGCGTATCGGCCAGGTCATGTCGCGCCTGCTGGCCCTGCACCGGGTCGCGGCACGGCAGATTGCCTTCGAAGTCACTGAGCGCGGCTTGATTGATGTGGTGGTCGCGCGGGAAAACCTGCAAGCGCTACGCGATGTCGGTCATCAGGTACTGATCGACGACTTCGGCACCGGCTATTGCAGCCTCGCCTACCTGCAAACGCTGCCGGTGGACTGCCTGAAAATCGACAAGGCGTTCATCGATGCCCTCGGCCATGACGCCGCCAGCAGTGGCGTCGCACCGCACATCATTCACATGGCGCAGGCACTGGACCTGAAGGTGATTGCCGAGGGGATCGAGCTTGAGTCGCAAGCCGAATTGCTCAGCAGCGAAGGGGTGAAATTCGGTCAGGGCTGGCTGTTCGCCCACGCCCTGAGCGCGGTGCAGTTCATCGAGCTGATTACCCGCGGGCGGCGCCTCGCCGGTCGCCGGCTGGATGACGAGGCCTAGACCGCCAGCGCCATATAGAACTGCGTGCCCTGCCCCGGCCGCGAGTAAACCCCCATGCGCCCGCCATGCAGCTGCACGATTTCCTTGCACAGCGCCAATCCCAGCCCGGCGCCGCCCTTCTTGCGCCCGACCTGCACAAACGGTTCGAAGATCCGCCCTTGCTGGCCGTAGGCAATGCCTTCGCCGTTGTCTTCGACGCTGATGATCACCCGCTCGCCGTGACGACGCGCCTGCAAGCGGATCTGGCCGTCGCGGGCGGTATGCCGTAGGGCGTTGTCGATCAGGTTGTCGAGTACCCGATCCAGTTGCGCCTGATCCGCCTGCAAGCGCGGCAGCGGCCCCTGCACTTCGACGTTCAAGGCGATGCCTTTGGCTTCGGCCGTCTCGGCAAAGCGCAATTGTGCCTGCTCCAGCAAATCCTCGATGGAACACGGCGCCAGCGCCAGTTTCTGCAAGCCGTTCTGGTAACGGGAAAAGTTGAGCAAGTCGTTGATCAACTGCATCAGGCGTTGCATTTCTTCGTTAACGGTATCGAGCAGATCCGCTTCGCGGGAATCGGCGGCAAACTTCGCTCGCTCACGGAATAGACCGAACGCCATGTGCATGCCGGTGACTGGCGTGCGTAGCTCATGGGAGGCGCGCAGGACGAACTCGCTGCGCACCCGTTCGAAGGCACGCTGCTCAGTCACGTCGTGCAGCACCATCACCGCCCCGAGTATGTGGCCCTGCGTGTGGCTGACCGGCGTCAGGCTGTAAGTCAGCAGGCGGGATTCGCCGTCGACTTCGATGCTCAAGTCCTCCGGCGCCCGCTCAAGGGTGCCGCCACGCAGCACCAGTTGCAGCTGCGCATCCAGCTCCGGCCGTTCAAGTGCCGCGCCAAGGCCTTGACCGAGACGATCGTCATCCCAGCCCAATTGGCGCTGGGCTACCGGGTTGAGGTGTTCCAGATGCCCCTGGCGGTCGATCATCAACAAGCCGTCGTCGATGCTGTCGAGCACCGCTTGCAAGCGTTGTTGGCCAGCGAGCAACTCATCGACGTTGGTCGCCTGATGCTCGCGCAACGCTTCGGCCATCAGCCCGAACCGCTTGGTCAGCTGATTCATTTCCATCGCCGAGGAAATCGGCAGGGTCACTTCGAAATTGCCTTGGCCGATGTTGTCCGCCGCATGGGCCAGCGCCTCGATCGGCGCACCAAAACGCCGGGCAATGCCGTGGGCCGTGACAAAACCGATGATCAACACCGCCAGCCCAACCAACCCGAGCAGGCCAGCCACCAAAAGCGCCCGGTCGCGTGCGTCATGTTGCACCGCGTTGATGTTGTCGAGTGCATGCTTGTGCTCGGCAATCAGCCCGTTACGCAGCGTGTTGAAGCGTTCACGGAAGTCGGCGTTGCTGCTCAACGAAGTGGCCGGATCACGGGACAGGTCGAAAGCCTGCAGGAAGCTCAGATAATCCGCCTTGGCCTGACTGAAACCATACAGGCGACCATCGCCCTCCTGCTCCTGGGCAATGCCTTGGTCGAGGAGCTCAAAGTAGTGTTGCTTGGAGGCCTCAAACGCGACCGGGTCAGGCTTTTCCGCGAGCATGATGATCAGTTGATCACCCAGCGTCTGACGCAGCTTGAGCCCCAGATCGAGGGTGACGAAGTTGCTGCGCACCAGCGCTTCCTGGCTTCCGGCCATTTGCATCACGCTGACCAGCCCGAGCAACAGCCCCAGCAGAGCCACGGTGATCAGTGCGGAAATGCTCAGGAATAACCGGGTCCGCAACTTCATCGCCAGTTTCATCGCCGTGCACTCACAAGTTGTACTGCTTGCGCTTGCGAT
This sequence comes from Pseudomonas sp. NPDC087598, assembly GCF_044743525.1. Taxonomy (NCBI): domain Bacteria; kingdom Pseudomonadati; phylum Pseudomonadota; class Gammaproteobacteria; order Pseudomonadales; family Pseudomonadaceae; genus Pseudomonas; species Pseudomonas sp. NPDC087598. The sequence continues at coordinate 8,974 of NZ_JBIUWQ010000045.1, forward strand.
ACAGGGTCGAGGCGTCGATGCCCAGGGTTTTTGCGGCTTGATCCAAGGTGCCGGCGGTGGCGAGGACGGCGCCGATGTGGGCTTTTTCCAGCTCATCCAGACTCAGCGCGGCGCCGACCCGTGGCGCGTTGTTGGCCGGCTGCTCGGCCATGCCGAGGTGGCTGATTTCTACCCGTTCCTGCGGACAAATGATGCTCGCCCGCTCGACCACGTTGCGCAGCTCACGGATGTTGCCAGGCCAGCGGTAGCCGAGCAGTGCCTCGCGGGCCTCGTCGCTGAAACCGCGCGCCGGGCGCGCATACTCCTTGACGAAGCGGGCGAGAAAGCGGTCGGCCAGGTTCAGGATGTCTTCGGCACGTTCACGCAGTGGCGGCAGGTGCAGGGTGATGACGTTCAGGCGATAGAGCAGGTCTTCACGGAAACGACCATCACGGACCATGTCCTCAAGATTGAGGTTGGTGGCCGCGAGGATGCGCACATCGGCGCGACGAGTGACCGGATCGCCTACCCGTTCGTATTCCTTGTCCTGAATGAAGCGCAGCAACTTGGGTTGCAACGTGAGTGGAAAATCGCCGATTTCATCGAGAAACAGCGTACCGCCATCCGCCTGATTGACTCGGCCCAAGGTACTTTCGCTGGCGCCGGTAAATGCACCGCGGCTGTGGCCGAACAATTCGCTTTCCATCAGTTCGGCAGTCAACGACGGGCAGTTGATGGTCACGCAGGATTTCTTCTCACGCTTGCTCCAGCCGTGAATCGCTCGGGCCAGCTCACCTTTACCGGTGCCGGACTCGCCGAGAATAAGAATGTTGGCGTCAGTGCTCGCCACCTGGCGCGCAGTCTCCAGTACGACTTTCATCGCCGGGCTGTGGGAATCGAGGCCGTCCTTCGGTTTGCGGATCTCGCCTTCCAGCGCTTCGAGTCGCGCCGAGAGTTGACGCACTTCCAGTTGCTTGGCCGTCGCCAGACGCAGTTGGTCAGGGCTGCATGGCTTGACCAGATAATCGGCGGCGCCGGCCTGGATCGCATCGACGGCGGTATCAACAGCCGAATGCGCGGTGACGATCACCACACGCATCCATGGCGCCTGAATGCGCATTTGTGCCAATACGTCGAGGCCGTTGTCTTCGCCCAGACGCAAATCAAGGAAGCACAGGTCGAACACCTGGCGTTGCAGCAGTGCGTCGGCCTGGGCTGCGCTGTTGGCGGTGGCCACCGTATAACCTTCGTCCTCGAGGCAATAACGGAAGGTTCGCAGGATGGCGGATTCATCATCCACCAGCAGAATGCGGCCTTGATGCTCAGTGGCAGATTCCATTTTTCCTACGCTCCATAAAGATTGGTCTTGGGTTAGTCCCGGAAAAATCGGGCAAGTTGCATGGTTGATTCTGAACGATGCCAGCCATAGGAGGGTAGCTCTCTCCTGCCTTTACGGCTAATCCACTGATTTTGTTGAGTTTTTAAACAAAAGCCGATTTGCAGGGCATTCCCTGCGTACTTTTCTGACATCCGCGCCCCGCTCTCAATTCCCTAAGAATGAATTCTCCTACGAAATAATCGTGCATTCCGCACGACCCTGGATGACTCATCGTGCAGGATGCGTCGCAGACAATTTTTGCAAGCTGTATAAGTCATTGATTTTATTGAATATTTTTTAGATAAAAAACTGGCATGCAGGCTGCAATACCTCATTCAGCCCGGGCAGATCAGCACTGCCCCAACCGAATAAGAGTGAGGAACCCAGGATGACTCGCCAACGTGCCGCCCAAGTGCGTATCTCGCCACTGCATATCCAGCAAGGCCTGTTTGGCGTACTTGCGCTGTTGATCACTTTGATCGCGTGTCAGCAATACCTGAGCTGGGAAAACAGCCAGAAGCCTGAGCCGCTGATCTCGATGCAGCACAGCACACAGAAGCACTTCAGCGCCGTCAGCAGCAGCCAGGCCGAAAGCGCTTCGATGCGCATGATGGACGTCGATCAAGCGCAACCACTGGACGAGATGCCACGCGAAGAGCGCTGGGTTTTCTGACTGATTGAACAAATTCGGGCGCGATGCGCCGGAACACGCAGCATCCCTAAATAGAGAAGTAAGGAGAATCACCATGTTGAGCTGGGCAATTACATTCTTGATCATTGCCATCATCGCTGCAGTACTGGGCTTCGGTGGTATCGCGGGCACCGCCACGGGTATCGCCAAGATTCTCTTTGTCGTGTTCCTGGTGATGTTCATCGCTTCCTTCTTCTTTGGCCGTCGCGGCCGAGGTTAACGATGAGTGCGTTAAAGACACTGGCAGCCGCCCTGCTTCTGGGCGGTAGTGCCATGGCGATGGCGGCCAATGACGGCCAGACGCGGGTCAACGAACTGTTGAGTTCCGACCCGCAATACCGGGAAACCTGGGAAGGCGTGGTGAAGAAGGAAGAACGCCTGCCGGAATGGGTGATGAACCTGTCCGGTACGCCGGACCAACAGATGAATGCCGTGACTGAAGATGGCGACAAGTATCTGGTCGGGCCGCTCTGCGAATCGCAGGACAAGTGCCTCAATCACCGCTTGATCGTCGCGTTCAGTTTCGACAAGAAAGACGCTTACGCCATGCTCGTCGATGTGCCTGAAGGATTGCCGGCCGACAAGTCGCCAACGCGACATGCCACCTACCGCTTCCTCGGCAAACCCGATCAGGGCATGCAGGATCTTTTGATGGAAACCCTGAAGAAAGATCCGAAGTGGTACTGATTCGAACATGAAGGCAGCAGCCCTGCTGCTTTCCATTGCGCCCACCTGAGGAAGGCGAGCGCATGACCAAGGGGTCGGGACGTTCTGACTGTTTCAGGGTCGGAGTGACCTACGGGCACAAGGAGTGCCTGCGATGAGGGCCGGGTCAGGGTAAAAGCTGCGCCGCAGGTTCGCCGACCCACAGCGGTTCGACGGACTTGCGCTGAGCTTTTCGCCAAGCCAAAACATTGATCCAGAGCGCTCCGCTCATCTTTTTATCGCTCACACTGCGCGCGAAAAACATTTCGCGGTGTTTCCGGGCGACCGTATATCGACAAAGAGACCGTTTAAACAGTGGGACTTCTACTCTCTCCGCGTAAGCTTTTTCCTTAATTTCCAGTCGATTTTTCTCGTTCAAAAAATAACCAACCTACGCTGTAATGGCCGGTTCACGGCACTTATGCCGGCTGAAATGTCACAATCGAACCGGTTGGGACGCCAGTTTCAATTAAAAAAGCTCATGCCGATTCGGCATAGGGTAGGCGTTTACGGCATTAGACGGCGCAACCTTGCATCGGAATAGTTGCGCCTTTTTTCGCCTGCCGAAGAGCCGTAAACACTCGCTTCGGGGCACCTTATACGGAGGCAGATGCACAGACTTTTCCGCTAAAGAGCGTTCCAGTTCCTGCATGTGCCTGAGTCAAACGCAAGTAAGGGTAAAGATAATGAAGAAGGCAAAACTCAGCCTCGCCTGGCAGATCCTCATCGGTCTGGTTCTAGGGATTGCAATTGGTGCGTTGCTCAACCATTTCAGTGCCGAGAAGGCCTGGTGGATCAGCAACGTCCTGCAACCGGCAGGCGATATCTTTATCCGTCTGATCAAGATGATCGTGATCCCGATCGTCATCTCCTCTCTCATCGTCGGCATCGCCGGCGTGGGCGACGCCAAGAAGCTCGGGCGTATCGGCCTGAAGACGATCATCTACTTCGAGATCGTCACCACCATCGCCATCGTCGTCGGCCTGCTGCTGGCCAACCTGTTCCATCCGGGAACCGGCATCGACATGAGCACGCTGGGCACAGTGGATATCTCCAAGTACCAGGCGACCGCCGCCGAAGTACAGCATGAACACGCGTTCATCGAGACCATCCTCAACCTGATCCCGTCGAACATCTGCGCGGCCAGGGCCCGCGCCGCACTGCTGCCGATCATCTTCTTCTCCGTGCTGTTCGGCCTCGGTCTGTCGAGCCTGCAGTCGGACCTGCGCGAGCCGCTGGTGAAGATGTTCCAGGGCGTTTCGGAAAGCATGTTCAAAGTCACCCACATGATCATGAACTACGCCCCTATCGGTGTATTCGCCCTGATCGCGGTGACCGTCGCCAACTTCGGCTTCGCCTCCCTGCTGCCGCTGGCCAAACTGGTGATCCTGGTTTACGTCGCCATCGCCTTCTTCGCCTTCGTGGTACTGGGCCTGATCGCCAAGCTGTTCGGCTTCTCGGTGCTCAAGCTGATGCGCATCTTCAAGGATGAGCTGGTGCTGGCCTACTCCACCGCCTCCTCGGAAACTGTGCTGCCGCGCGTGATCGAGAAGATGGAAGCCTATGGCGCGCCGAAAGCCATCTGCAGTTTCGTTGTGCCGACCGGTTACTCGTTCAACCTCGACGGTTCGACCCTGTACCAGTCCATTGCGGCGATCTTCATTGCTCAGCTGTATGGCATCGACCTGTCGATCAGCCAGCAACTGCTGCTGGTCCTGACCCTGATGGTCACCTCCAAAGGCATCGCCGGCGTACCGGGCGTGTCCTTCGTGGTGCTGCTGGCAACTCTGGGCAGCGTTGGTATTCCGCTGGAAGGCCTGGCGTTCATCGCCGGTGTCGACCGCATCATGGACATGGCCCGTACCGCGCTGAACGTGATCGGCAACGCCCTCGCCGTGCTGGTTATCGCACGCTGGGAAGGCATGTACGACGACGCCAAGGGCGAGCGCTACTGGAACTCTCTGCCGCACTGGCGCAGCAAGGAAAAACTGCCGGCTGGCGAGACTTCCAAGAACTGATTGCTGAGCATTGTGGGATTAGCTTTTCTGTGGGAGCGAGCCTGCTCGCGAAGGCGGTATGTCATTGAACATTGATGTGACTGGCAGGACGCTTTCGCGAGCAGGCTCGCTCCCACAGGGGATTTGAGCCAGACCACAAGTGACGCACACACAAACCCCGGAGAAATCCGGGGTTTGTCGTTTCTGGCGACCCCGCTATCATTCGCCGCATTCTTCGGGGGATTTGACTGATGCTTAATGGCCTGTGGCTTGGCTTCTTTATCGTGGCAGCCGTTTCTGCGCTGGTGCAGTGGCTGGTCGGCGGTAATGCCGGAATTTTTGCGGCCATGGTGGAAAGCGTTTTTGCCATGGCCAAACTCTCCGTGGAAGTCATGGTACTGCTGTTCGGCACCCTGACCCTGTGGCTGGGCTTTCTGCGGATCGCCGAGAAGGCCGGCATCGTTGAATGGCTAGCCAGGGTATTAGGTCCACTGTTTACGCGGCTGATGCCAGAAGTCCCGCCAGGGCACCCGGCTCTTGGCCTGATCACCCTGAACTTCGCCGCCAATGGCCTTGGGCTGGACAACGCCGCTACGCCGATCGGCCTCAAAGCGATGAAGTCGCTACAGGAGCTCAATCCCAACCCCACGGTCGCCAGCAACGCGCAGATCCTGTTCCTGGTGCTGAATGCCTCCTCGCTGAGCCTGCTGCCGGTAACGATCTTCATGTACCGCGCCCAGCAAGGTGCCCCGGACCCGACCTTGGTGTTCCTGCCAATCCTGCTGGCAACCAGCTGCTCGACCATTGTCGGCTTCCTGTCGGTGGCGTTCATGCAGCGGTTGCGGATCTGGGATCCGGTGGTGCTGGCTTATCTGATTCCCGGCGCGCTTATTCTTGGCGCCTTCATGGCGCTGCTGGCGACGATGTCCGCCACGGCTCTGGCTACGCTGTCGTCGATACTCGGCAACCTGACACTGTTCGGGCTGATCATGCTGTTTCTGCTGATCGGTGCTTGGCGCAAGGTGAAGGTATTTGAAGCGTTCGTCGAAGGTGCCCAAGAAGGCTTTGATGTCGCCAAGAATCTGCTGCCGTATCTGGTCGCGATGCTCTGTGCCATCGGCGTTTTGCGTGCCTCCGGAGCGCTGGACTTCAGCCTCGACGGGATTCGGCATCTGGTGGAATGGGCCGGTTGGGATACACGATTTGTGGATGCATTGCCGACGGCGATGGTCAAACCGTTCTCTGGCAGTGCTGCCCGAGCGATGCTGATCGAAACCATGAAGGTTTCTGGCGTGGACAGCTTCCCGGCGCTGGTGGCAGCGACGATCCAGGGCAGTACCGAAACAACGTTCTATGTGTTGGCCGTGTATTTCGGTGCGGTGGGGATTCAGCGGGCACGGCATGCGGTGGGTTGTGCGTTGCTGGCGGAGTTGGCCGGCGTGATTGGCGCGATTTGCATTTGCTACTGGTTCTTCGGCTAACCACAAAATCAGACTGTAGGAGTGAGCCTGCTCGCGATAGCTGGGTGACAGTCACCGATGATGGTGGCTGATAGACCGCTATCGCGAGCAGGCTCACTCCTACAGGGATTGTGGTGAATCAGGGTTTTGGAGGGGCGAGTTTCTGGCCCTGGTCGACGGCCCACGCGACGACTTTGGCAGTCAGGCGATCACTGGCCTGACCAAACCCGGCGACCACCGCCGGAACCTGCACATCGCTCAACGGCTGGCGCTCTTCAAAGCGGCGACTGGCGAGTATCCGCTGGTCATAACCGCGCACGATCAACGCGTCCAGGCGTACCACGACACTGGCCTGATTCCCCTGATACTCAGTCTGAAACGCCTGCAAATTCCCACCCAGCTCCAGATCCGCCGCAAAATTGCTGTCATCGGTACTCAGCAACGTCACCCGGCCATCACGCGCAAACCCGTCCAGCAAGCGATTGCGCAGCAGCACTGGCGCCGGATCGCTCCAGCGCGAAGCCTTGTAGCTGCTGATCACGTCGCCTTGCGGGATGACGGCGATGTTCGGCCGGTTCAACGCTTCGCTGGCCTGTAATTTGTTCAGTCGCAGCGACCAGTGTTGCGACGCTGCCGAACTGGCCGAGGCGGGCGCCTGAGTGATCGGCAGGCGATAGACATCCGCCGGTTCCGACTTGGGCAGGATCGAACACGAACTGATCAGTACAAAACCGGCTAGGAGGGCGAGGCGAGTCAGCTTCATGGCGTGAACTCCTTGTTCTTGTCACTGCCCAGCAGGTAACCGCTGGGGTTGGCCTCCAGACGTTGAGAGATGGCGCGCAGCGAGGTCAGGGTTTCGCGCAGTTCGCGAATCGCCGGAGCCAGGCCGTTGAGACCCTGCATGCCGTTGTCGAGGGAGTTCTGATTCTTGCTCAGCAAGGTATTGATCGTGGCGCTGCTCTGTTCCAGCGACTTCATCGCCTGCTCGGCGCTGCCCAGCGCTTGTTTGCCCTGATCGTTGAGCAGGCCGTTGGCGTTGCGCATCAACGCCGAGGTCTGTTCGAGCATGCTGCCGGCCTGTTTGCCGACAGCCGCCAGTTGCTGCATGGCCTGACGCAGATCGCCGCGCTGATCATTGATCGAGCCGGTGGTCTGCTCCAGATGCGCCAGGGTCTTGCTCACGCGTTCGACGTTCTCGGCGGAGAACATCTGATTGGCGTTACCCAGCAAAGAACTGATGCCGCTCATCAAGTCGTTGCTGTCATTGAGCAGCCGCGAAATAGGCGAGGGTGAAGCGACGATGATCGGCAGCTTGCCGTCGTGGCCCTTGAGCTGCGGACTGTCTGGCGTGCCGCCGCTGAGCTGGATGATCGAGGTTCCGGTGATCCCGGCCAGCGCCAGTTTGGCCAGAGTGTCTTCCTTGACCGGCGTGTCGCCGCCCAGCCGAATTCGCGCCAGCACCCGGCGTGGATCCTTGGGGTCGAGGCGCAGGCTGACCACATCGCCGACCTTGATGCCGCTGTACTGCACCGGGCTGCCTTTGGACAGGCCGCTGACCGCCTCGTTGAAGACGATTTCGTAATCCTTGAACTCGGTGTCGACGCTGGACTTGGCCAGCCACAGGCCGAAGAGCAGGGCGCCCGCCACGACAATAACCGAGAACAGGCCGATCAACACATGATGGGCTCGGGTTTCCATGTCAGACCTCGTTGAGCAATTTGGCGGCGTCCAGCGCCGAGCGGCCGCGCGGGCCGTGGAAGTATTCGTGAATCCACGCGTCATCCGTTTCCGAAACGACGTCGATGGGGCCGGCGACCAGCACTTTCTTCTGCGCCAGCACCGCCACGCGGTCGGTAATGGTGTAGAGCGTGTCGAGGTCGTGGGTCACCAGAAACACGCTGAGGCCCAGCGCATCGCGCAGGGTCAGGATCAGTTGATCGAACTGCGCCGCGCCAATCGGATCGAGGCCGGCGGTCGGTTCATCGAGAAACAGGATGTCCGGGTCCAGCGCCAGCGCCCGGGCCAACGCCGCACGCTTGATCATGCCGCCGGACAGCGAGGCCGGATACTTGTCCGCCGCCGACAGAGGCAGCCCGGCCAGCGCCAGTTTCACCGCAGCCAGATGTTCGGCGTCCTCGCGACTGAGGCCGGCGTGTTCGATGAGGGGCAGGGCGACGTTCTCGGTGACGGTCAGCGAAGAGAACAACGCGCCTTTCTGGAACAGCACGCCAAAGCGCCGTTCGACCAGCGAACGCTCATGCTCGGACAGGCTCGGCAGATTCTGCCCGAAGACTTTGACCACGCCCTCGCTGGGCCGACGCAGGCCGACGATGCTGCGCAGCAACACCGACTTGCCGCTGCCGGAGCCGCCGACCACAGCGAGAATCTCGCCTTTGTACAAATCCAGATCCAGATTCTCGTGCACGCTCTGGCTGCCAAAGCGATTGCACAGGCCACGGACTTCAATCACCGCCTCCGAGGGCGCGCGGGGTAGACGACTCACCAGCCCATCTCCATGAAGAACAGCGCAGCCACCGCGTCGAGCACGATCACCACGAAAATCGACTGCACCACCGCCGAGGTGGTGTGGGCACCGACCGATTCGGCGCTGCCGCTGACCTTGAAGCCTTCCAGACAGCCAATCGTCGCAATGAGAAACGCAAAGATCGGGGCTTTCACCAGCCCCACCAGAAAGTGCTGAATGCCGATGTCGGCTTGCAGCACCGAGAGGAACATTGCCGGCGAAATTCCCAGCGACACCGCGCAGACCACACCGCCGCCAATGATCCCGCAGAGCATCGCCAGAAACGTCAGCATCGGCAGCGCCACCAGCATCGCCAGCACCCGTGGCACCACCAGCAACTCGACGGGGTCGAGGCCCAGTGTGCGAATCGCGTCGATCTCTTCGTTGGCCTTCATCGAGCCGATCTGTGCGGTGAAGGCACTGGCAGTGCGCCCAGCCATCAGGATCGCGGTCAGCAACACGCCGAACTCACGCAAAAACGAAAATCCCACCAGGTCCACGGTGAAAATCGTCGCGCCGAAACTGGCCAGCACCGTCGCGCCGAGAAACGCCACCACGGCGCCGACCAGAAAGGTCAGCAACGCCACAATCGGTGCAGCATCGAGGCCGGTCTGTTCAATGTGGGCAATCATCGGCGTGATCCGCCAGCGCTTGGGCCGGAACAGTCCACGGGCGATGGTTTCGAGGATCAAACCGATGAAGCCCAGTACTTGCAGGGTGTCCTGCCAGACCGTATCTACGGCACGACCGATGCGCGTCAGCAGTTGCACGCTGACGCTGACTTCCGGCTCTTTGACCGGCACGCAGAAATCGGTAAGCGAGCGATACACCGTTTGCAGCAGGGCGCGGTCGGCCTGGGAAATCGTGCAATCGGGGTGTTCGGTGGATTTGCCGAGGCGCTCTGAGCCGAGCAGTTCCACCAGCAAAGAAGCGCCAGCGGTGTCGAGGGCGCCGAGACCGTTAAGGTCGATCGAGGCAGTGGTGTCGTATTGGCCGTGGAGCTTTTCGGTGAGTTGCTTGAGCTCGGCGTAATGGGCAAGCGTCCAGTCCCCGGACACCCGCAGGCGGGCAGGGCTGATCGATGTGTCCAGTTGGGCACTGCCGGTGATCGAGCTGCTGGTCATAAGCTCCGTGCTTTTTCGGCTAAATACGCTGGCATACGTAATAGCACGAACCCGATTACTTTTCTTTGATCGCTGTGCTGTCCGTCACTTCAAAACGCAGCACGCCGATCACCTGGCCGTCCTCGGTCAGCACCCGCACCTGCCATTTGCCCGCCGGGTTGCCGGGGAAATTCTGCTTGTGCGTCCACGCCCGGTAGCCTTCCTTGCGTCCGCCGTGGATGTCGAGGGCGATGCGGTCGACCTCTTTGCCGTTGAACTGCCAGACGTGATAAATCCGCTCATCGAGGCCGCGCGGCGCATTGATCGCGGTGTAGGCGTAGAGCCCGCCGTTGCGGATCTGCTCGGCGCTGACCGTATCGAGGCTGGCGCCGGGGGTACGATCCTGCAACTGCGTACTGATCGCCACATCAGTCATCCACAGCGTTGCCGGCGGCACCCACGAACGCAATACCCAACCGACGCCGCCAATGCCAATGGTGATGCTGAGAATCGCCAGCGCGTTACGCACCGTGCGGATCGGGAAAATCGACGCCAGGCTCGGGAACGACAACAACACGGCAATGCCCAGTGCCCATTTGAAACTCTGCGCGGTGGTCAGGTGCATGATCACCGGCAGCGCGGTGAGCAGGGCGGCGAACAGGGTCAGGGTGTGCAACGCGAGAAACGCCCAGCGCCGGGGCGCTAGCCATTTGTAGTAAAGCGGATCGACGATGGAGATCAGTGCGGCGACGCTGAGCAGGCCGGTGAAAATCAACTGGCCGCTGTTCCACGTAGTGGTGATGAAGAAAAATGGCAGGACGAAAAACAGGCTTTCCTGGTGGATCATCTGTGTCGCGTAACGCAGCAACGGCTGGGGGATTTCCCGTTTGAATACGCGGGTGAAAAGCCCGGTCAGGGTGTTTTCCAGCATCAGCCAGATCCAGCTGAGCAGCATGATGATGGTGATCCAGCTCGCCAGCCCCTGCTGGCGGTCGACCAGAATGAAACTGCCGACCCCGGAGATGAAACCGCCAAGCGCAATGACCCCGGGATAGCGCTTCATCAGTTCGAGAATGCGCTGGATTAGGAGCTGTATTTTCGGCATTTTGGCGGTTCACAACACTGTAGGAAAAAACCCCGAAAGGTTAACGCCGCCGGGCCCCTGTGGCGAGGGGATTTATCCCCGGTCGGCGGCGCAGCCGTCGCAAATCCTGCGCATGCGTTTTGTCTGGAGGAACGGGTTTGTCGGGGTTGGGGCCGCTGCGCAGCCCATCGGGGATAAATCCCCTCGCCACAAGGACCTCATCATCACAACAGGGGTATTCCATGTAGGAGCTGCCGAAGGCTGCGATCTTTTGATCTTCAAGCTCGTTTGCGATGCAACCGCCAGCCAATCAGCCCCAGCAACACCACACCCAATCCACCCGCCACCAGCCACAACACCTGATCATCACTGATTAACGGCTTCTCGATCCGCAGATAACCCGGTTGCAGCAGCAACTCACGCATGGCCTTGTTCGCCGTCTCCAGCGTCACGCCTTGCAGCTCCCGCGCCGGGTTGGCGAAGCGGCCATCCTCGTAATCTCCCAGCGCGCTCCAGTAGTAATCGGCCATCGCGCTGTTGCCCTGTACGGCCCAGGCCTGATGGGCAATGGCAGCTTGCTTGATCCGGGCGAAGGTGTCGGCGTCGAGGCCGTTTTTCAGCAGATCGGCCTTGAGGTCTTCCAGCACCTGGATGGCTTCGTTGACGTCATCGCGATCCAGATCGGCATTCAGGCTCATGAAGCCGACGCCGCCAAACACTTCACGCTCGGCCCACGGCCCGTAGGACAAGCCATGGTTCAGGCGGATTTGCCGGTACAGCGCCCAATCGAGATAGTCCTTGAGGATGTCGAAGGTCTCGTCGTATTGATCATCCAGCACCGGCTCCGGCACCAGCCAGTGCAGCTTGGCGCTGTCGCCGATAAAACCACGGGTGAGGGTGCGCTCATGGGCGGCACTGGTGCGGATGTCCGGCAAGGCTCGGTGTTCGCTCGGATCAACCGCTTCGAGCGCGCCCCAGGTGCGTTCCAGATAGGCCGGCAGCAGTTTGTCGAGCTCGCCGACGACGATCAGCGTCATGTTGTTCGGTGCGTACCAGGCCTTGCGCACCTTCTCCAGTTGCGCCTGGGTCAGATGGCCGACCTCGGCGCGCTGCGGGCATTTCAGGCCCAGCTCGACAGCGAGCTGGTTGCTCGCGGTGTGGCCGAGGTCCTGGCGATCGAGAAAGCGTTGCAGCCGTGTGTAATGGCCGCCGTCCTCGCGTTCGACCACGCGTTTGGCGGCGTTGATGGCGTTGTCGTCGATGCGCGTCTGCGTCAGCAGATCGAGCAACAGGTCGAGCACCTTGCGCTGGTTTTTCGCCGGGGCCTCGATAACAAACGTGGTGTCGGCGTTGCTGGTGAAGGCATTCCATTCGCCGCCGAGCGCTTGCATGCGCTCTTCGAGGCCACCTTCGCCGGTGGCATCGATGCCGCTGAACAGCAAGTGTTCAAGCAGGTGCGGTAGCTCCTTTTCATCGCAATCAAAATCGTCGAGGCCGACGCCGACCACCAGCCGGATCGCCACATGCCCGCGTTCCGTGCCGGGTTTAAGCAACAACTGCAAACCGTTGGGCAGCGCATAACCTTCGACCTGGAAACGATCCAGCGCGAAGGAGGGCAGGGAACCGAGCAACAGACAGGCGAACAACAGGCAACGCATAACAGGCTTCCATACGGCTGATTTGGAGATCCGTGTCGTCAGTCAGGGCCCCATCGCTGGCAAGCCAGCTCCCACAGGTTGATGAACGCCATAAAACCCTGTGGGAGCTGGCTTGCCAGCGATGAGGGCCTCGAGGCTGAACTCTGAGTTACTGACTGACCACAACCGCAGACGTTCAAGGCGAATGCGTGATGTCGGCAATATCGTCCGCCGCCAGCGCGCCGGTATCCGTCGTTTCCAGCACCACATACGCGCTGCTGCAAAACAGCGAGTTCAGCCGTTTCATGTCCGCAATCAACTCCAGGTGCAGCGAACTGGTCTCGATACTCTGCACGATCTTACGTTGCAAGCGACTGACATGCGCATGGGCCAAACGGCGTTCCTGTGCGCGAAAGCGACGTTTTTCACGGAGTAGTTGCCGGGCGCTTTCCCGGTCGCCACTGAGAAATACCGACAGACCCAGGCGCAAATTGGCGGTCAGTTGCTGCTGCAACCCGGCCAGATCCTCCAGACCTTCTTCGGAAAACGACCGCCGCTGGGATGTCTTCTGCTGCTGGATCTTGCGCAGCATGCGTTCGATCAGATCACTCGCCAGTTTCAGGTTGATCGCCAACTCGATGATCTCGGCCCAGCGCCGACTGTCCTGCTCGCCGAGGTCCTCGCGGGGCATCTGCGCCAGATACAGCTTGATCGCGCTATACAGCGCTTCGACGTCATCGGTCAGCCGGCGCATTTCCTGGGTAACGGCGGTCTGCTTGCCACGCAGAACGTCGAGGGTGGCGTCGAGCATGTTGTCGAGCAGGTCGCCCATGCGCAGGGTTTCCCGAGCGGCGTTGGCCAGGGCCAGGCTCGGTGTGACCAACGCGGTCGCATCAAGGTGACGCGGTTTGGCGGTGCCGTTGACCTCCGGCCGCTCTGGCAGCAACCACGCACACAGTCGCGCCATCGGCGCCACCGAAGGCAGCAGAATCAGGCAGCGCGCGGTGTTGTAGAGCAGGTGGAAGCCGATGACCATTTCCTGCGGGCTGAAGTCGAGGCTGTCGATCCAGTGCACCAGCGGGTCGAGCACCGGGATGATCAGGAGCAGACCGATCAGTTTGTACAACAGACTGCCCAGCGCCACTTGCCGGCCGGCGGCGTTCTGCATGCTGGTGCTCATGAACGCCAGCACGCCGCTGCCGATGTTGGCGCCGATCACCAGGCCGATCGCCACCGGCAGACTGATCACACTGGCCCCGGCCAGCGTCGCGGTAAGCAACACGGCGGCGAGGCTGGAGTAGGAAATCATCGCGAACAACGCGCCGACCAGGGCGTCGAGGAGGATGTCGCCGGTCAGCGAGGCGAAAATCACTTTCACGCCTTGGGCGTGGGTGATCGGCGCAGCGGCCTCGACGATCAGTTGCAGCGCAAGAATGATCAGCCCCAGACCAATCGCCACCCGGCCCATCTGCCCGAGCCGCGTCTGTTTGCGCGACAGAAAGAAAATCACCCCGAGGAAGATCAGCAGCGGCGACAGCCACGACAAGTCAAACGTCAGCACCCGCGCCATCAACGCCGTACCGACGTCGGCGCCGAGCATGGTTGCCAGCGCCGGGGTCAGCGCCATCAGGCCTTGGCCGACAAAAGAGGTGACGAGCATGGCGGTGGCGTTGCTGCTCTGCACCATCGCGGTCACGACGATGCCGGCGACAAAGGCGAGCCAGCGCTTGGACATGTTCTGGCCAATCACATGGCGCAGATTGGTGCCGTAGACCCGCAGGATCCCGGTTCTGACGATGTGCGTGCCCCAGATCAGCAGGGCGACGGCGGAAAGCAGATTGAGCAGGGTGAGCATGCAGACCCCCTGTAGTTGCAGCGCCCCAGAGGGGCAAGTTGACGGTACCGCACGGTTTCTACGTTCTGATACTTAAGCTGTAGTTGGCGAACGGTCTGGGCGCCAGCATTGCACAGCTAAAGTGCCGATTGAAATAAAAGTGTCATGAAAACAGCTTCATCCACCTCATCTGAATTCAACACGGCCCCCTGTAGGAGTGAGCCTGCTCGCGATAGGGCCATCAGCTTCAAAATTGTTGCCGACTGACAGAACGCTATCGCGAGCAGGCTCGCTCCTACAGGTTTTGCGCACTGACGCAGATTTATCGGTGCATGAAAAAACCTGTGGGAGCCTGGCTTGCCAGCGATGGCGCCCGTTCAGCAAACATTGATGTTGCTGACACTTCGCTATCGCTGGCAAGCCAGCTCCCACAGGTTTTGTATTTGCGGCTATCCCGATTACTGCCCCGGGATGTCCTTGCGCAGTTTCACCGGATCCTGCTGCTGTTTCTTCTTGGCCATTGCGCCGCGCAGCTTGATGTTGATCGCCTCAACCGCCAACGAGAACGCCATCGCGAAGTAGACGTAGCCTTTCGGTACATGCACGTCGAACGACTCGGCAATCAGCACCGTACCGACCACCAGCAGGAACGACAGCGCGAGCATCTTCAGCGACGGGTGCTTGTCGATGAACTCGCTGATCTTGCCCGAGGCCAGCATCATCACCAGCACGGCGACGATGATCGCTGCAATCATCACCGGTACATGGGAAACCATGCCGACCGCAGTGATTACCGAGTCCAGCGAGAAGACGATGTCGATGATCGCGATCTGGATGATGGTGTAGAGAAAGTTGCCGCCCTTGCCGCCAGGCGTGTCATCGCTTTCGTCCTCGCCTTCCAGCGCGTGGTACATCTCTTGCGAGCTCTTCCACAGCAGGAACAGACCACCGAAGAACAGGATCAGGTCGCGGCCGGAAATGCCCTGGCCGAACACCTCGAAAAGGTCGGCGGTGAGGCGCATGACCCAGGTGATCGACAGCAGCAACAGGATTCGCGTGATCATGGCCAGGCCAAGACCGAAGATCCGGGTGCGCTGCTGCATGTGTTTGGGCATGCGGCTGACCAGGATCGAAATCATGATGATGTTGTCGATGCCCAGAACGATTTCCAGGGCTGTCAGCGTAAAGAAGGCAACCCAGATCTCAGGGTTGGTCAGCCATTCCATGTGTATTCCTTTGTACGAGTGTTAAACCGAAAAAGGTCCGGGCTTCAAACCGCGAAGCCAGGACCCGAAACGGTGAGTCTTGGGGTTATAGAGTGCTGAACACCGGGAAAGTCCCCAACAGCAGTGCAGCAATCAGGATGCAGATACAAACCAGAATCGCCCATTTCAGGGTGAAACGCTGGTGGTCACCGAAATCGATGCCGGCCAGGGCCACCAACAGATAGGTCGATGGCACCAATGGGCTCAGCAAGTGGACGGGCTGACCGACGATCGAGGCACGGGCCATTTCCACCGCGGTGATTCCGTAGTGGCTGGCAGCCTCGGCCAACACCGGCAACACGCCATAGTAAAAAGCGTCGTTGGACATGAAGAAGGTGAAAGGCATGCTCACCAGCGCCGTGATCACCGCCAGGTACGGGCCGAGGAAATCCGGGATCACCGCCAACAGGCTTTTCGACATCGCATCGACCATGCCGGTGCCGCTCAGGATACCGGTGAAGATACCCGCCGCAAAGATCAGCCCGACCACCGCCAGCACGCTGCCGGCGTGGGCCGCAACGCGATCCTTCTGCATTTGCAGGCACGGGTAGTTGACGATCATCGCGATACTGAACGCGACCATGAACAGCACCGGCAGCGGCAGCAGGCCGGCGATCAGCGTGCACATCAGGCCGAAGGTCAGGGCGCCGTTGAACCAGATCAGTTTCGGACGACGGGCATCCGGGAATTGCGAGACGCTGATTTCGCTGTGATCGATCTCGTCGCCCGCCAGGTGCAATTCACCCAGACGCGCACGCTCACGTTTGCCATAGAAGTAGGCAATCAGCAGGATCGCCACGACACCGGCCGCCATCGCCGGGATCATCGGCACGAAAATATCCGACGGATCGACATGCAAGGCACTCGCCGCACGCGCGGTCGGGCCGCCCCACGGGGTCATGTTCATCACGCCACCGGCCAGGATGATCAGGCCGGCCATGATTCGCGGGCTCATGCCGATGCGGCTGTACAGCGGCAGCATCGCCGCCACACAGATCATGTAAGTGGTCGCGCCGTCACCATCGAGGGAAACGACGAGCGCCAGTACGGCGGTACCGACCGAAACCTTCAGTGGGTCACCCTTGACCAGTTTGAGGATCTTGCGCACGGCCGGGTCGAACAGGCCGGAGTCGATCATCAATGCAAAGTACAGAATGGCGAACATCAGCATCACGCCGGTCGGCGCGAGCTTGGTAATACCTTCGAGCATCATCGGGCCGATCTTCGGCGCGAACCCGCCGAACAGGGCAAAGATGATCGGGATGATGATCAGAGCGATCAGCGCGGACAGGCGCTTGGTCATGATCAGGAACATGAACGTGATGACCATGGCGAAGCCAAGGAAAGTCAGCATGGGAATACTCCAGGCGTAGCGCGGCTAATTGAGTGAGCGGACCGGGGGGATCAGCGCAGAACGGCAAGCACGAGGCGTACGGGCGGAGTGACAGCGAGGAGGCGGGCTACAGAGGACATCAGAATCACCATTGTTGTTGTTAATTGGGCCAGGCGCGCGAGCAATCACACGCGTTGGCCAACCGGTCTGTTGCCGGAAGTGAGGCGATCCTAATGGGGCAAGCTTTCAGCTACCTTTCGCTGAAGAAAGCTTTGAATGAACGGTCAACCGGCCGTCGGATGCGAACCAGGTCAATGAACACGGGAAGGAGGGCTTAGGCGATGAGTGAATTGCACAGCGGTGGCTGCCATTGCGGACACATCCGTTATCAGTTCAGCGGGGCGCTTCACGACATCGCGCACTGCCACTGTTCGATCTGCCGCAAGGTCAGCGGCGGGATCGTCACGACATGGATCAGCGTGCCGGCGGCGAATTTCCAATGGCTGGCCGGGACGCCGTCGCGTTATGACTCGTCGAGCAGTTGCGCACGGTTCTTCTGCCCGAACTGCGGTGCGCAATTGGCGCTGGTGACGTTGCTCAGTCCTGAAAGCATCGATCTGACTATCGCCACCCTCGATCACCCGGAGCAGGCCCCGGCTGAACGACACATCTGGACCGACAGCCAATTGCCTTGGCTGCATCTGGATGAGCACTTGCCGGGCGAACCTGAAGAAACATTGTAGATTTACTAAAGTCTGATCAAAAAATAGACAAATCCAGCGGCCGCATCGCGCCCATCCAGATCGCATGCTCGGTGTGATCGAGCAAGTCATCACCAGTGTCCGGATGCAGAAACACCACCAGACCTTTGCGATTGAGCGCCAGCCACGGCAACACCGCGCCGATCAGCTCCGAGCCGAAGGCCAGTTGGCAGCTCCAGTCCGGGTGCGGGCCGACCGGGCGCTCATGAACGCGGCCCATCTTTAACGGAAACAATTGTGCGGCCTGCTCACACAAGGCCCGTGCCTGTTCAATCGTGCCGGCATCGAAATAGACGTGGGCGTGATAACCCTTGATCGCTTGCATCTGTAAGCCTCGAAAATCGGTTCGAACCCTCGGCGTTGCCCATGTGTCACACGCCTTACAAGGGATAACGAAAGGGCTCAGCCATGAAAAATGCCGAAACCCCGGCGGTAAAAGTGGTGCTCTATGGTGCCATGAGTAGCCTGGGCAGCGCGTTGATGGCTGAACTGCTGCGCCGACAGCACGAAGTGATCGCGATACTGGATGATTTGAATGTGCTCGCACCGCGTCCGGGCCTGCGCACCAAAAGCGGCGACCTGTTCGACTCCGAGCGGGTCAATCAAAGCGTGGCCGGCAGTTCGGCGGTGATCTGTCTGCTTGATGCGCCGGGCCTGCCATTCAGTAGCGATCAAGTCGAACGCTCGGTGTTGCTCGGGCCAGTCGAGCAGGTATTGGCCGTCGATTCATTGGTCGATGGTCTGCAGGCAGCCAACATCTCGCGGTTGTTTGTCGTCGGCGACTTTGCCGTGCTCGACGAGCCGGATCTGGATGATCGCCTGCAACGCCACGCCGCCGAGGAAATTCGCGAAGCTCTGCAAAGCAGCCCGCTGCACTGGACGCTGGTCAACGCACCGCGCGGCGTTGCGGGTTTGACGATTGAACATTTCAGTCAGGTCGGCAGCACGCTCGAACCGGGTCTGGCGGAACCGCTGGAGCGCTTGAATCGCGTGGCCGTGGGCATTGCCGATGAGCTGAGATTGAATCTGCATGTAGGCCAACATGTGAATTTCGTCGCCGCCACCCCCCTATAGGAGCTGCCGCAGGCTGCGATCTTCTGCTTTTCAAACCGCAATCGAAGGCAACGCCAACCCAGCCAACGATTCGGCACTGCTCGCCTGTTCCGCCATCAACCAATCGACAAACTGCTGAATCAACGCCCCACGCCGTTTGCGCTGGGGCAACACCACGTAATAGCCCAACCGCGACAACGTGGTTTCGGCGATTGGTCGACACAACAAACCTTGGGTCAATAAGTTATCCACAAGGTGCCGCCAGCCGATTGCCACGCCCTGGCCACCAATCGCCGCTTGAATCAACAGCGTGTAATTGTCGAAACGCAATTGCCCCGGGGCCGGCGGGGTAGTGATGCCGAGTTCGCGGAATAATCCGCTCCAGTCGAACCAGTCACTGCTGTTCTCACCGCGCAGGTGCAGTAACGGAAACTCCAGCAAGGCCTGAGCAGGCAGGGGCGCTGAGCGATTTTTGAGCAATTGCGGACTGCACACCGGGAATACTTCTTCGCTGAACAACCAATGACTTTCGCCCTGTTTGAAACGGCCGTCGCCAAACAGGATTGCCACGTCGATGTCGGTGCGCAGCATGTTGTGGTTGCGTTCGCTAGTGACCAGGCTGACATCGACGTGGGGGTTGGCTTCGTGGAAGCGGTGCAGGCGTGGCATCAGCCAATACGCGGCGAAGGCGAAATCGGTGGCGACTTGCAGGACTTCATGTTGCTGCTGTGCGCTGATTGCGCTCAATCCTGCATCGATATTCTGCAAACCAAGGGCAACTTGTTCGAACAGGATCGTACCGACCTCCGTCAGCTCAATACCGCGGTAGATGCGATCAAACAGGCGTGTGCCGAGCTGCTCCTCCAGCCGTTTGATCTGCTGACTGATCGCCGGTTGCGTGGTGCCAAGCTCCACTGCCGCAGCGGTGAAGCTGCGTTGCCGAGCGGCGGCCTCGAAGGCGCGAAGCAGGTCCAGCGACAGATCACCAAGGGCTTCATACATAAGCTGTGCTTATCCTAGTCATTGTCCGGCGCGGGCTTTACCGGATACAGAATGGGCTCCATGCTCGATCGCAGCAATGTCGCATAAATATTCACTATGGAATGACGCGATCACATGAAGCGCAAGAATATTCTTTTCATCATGGCCGATCAGATGGCCGCGCCAATGTTGCCGCTCTACGGCCCTTCGCCGATCAAACTGCCCAATCTTTCCCGCCTCGCCGCCCAAGGCGTGGTGTTCGACGCCGCGTACTGCAACAGCCCGTTGTGCGCACCGTCGCGCTTCACCCTGGTCAGCGGCCAGTTGCCGAGCAAGATCGGCGCCTACGACAACGCTGCCGATTTCCCCGCCGACATTCCAACCTACGCCCATTACCTGCGGCGCCTCGGCTACCGCACCGCACTGTCGGGCAAGATGCATTTCTGCGGCCCGGACCAGTTGCACGGCTATGAAGAACGTCTGACCAGCGATATCTACCCGGCCGACTACGGCTGGGCGGTGAACTGGGACGAGCCCGATGTGCGGCCGAGCTGGTATCACAACATGTCTTCGGTACTGCAAGCCGGGCCATGCGTGCGCACCAACCAGCTCGACTTCGATGAAGAGGTGGTGTTCAAGGCGCAGCAATATCTGTTCGATCACATCCGCGAAGACGGCGATCAACCTTTCTGCCTGACCGTGTCGATGACGCACCCACACGACCCGTACACAATTCCCAAGGCCTTTTGGGATTTGTACGACGATGCCGATATCCCGCTTCCGACAACGCCGGATCAACATGAACTCGATCCACACTCGCAGCGTTTGCTTAAGGTCTATGACCTGTGGGACAAGCCACTGCCTGTGGATAAGATCCGTGACGCGCGACGTGCGTATTTTGGAGCGTGCAGCTATATCGATGCCAACGTCGGCAAACTCCTGCAAACCCTCGAAGAAACCGGACTGATCGATGACACCATCATCGTGTTCTCCGGCGACCACGGCGACATGCTCGGCGAAAAAGGTCTCTGGTACAAAATGCACTGGTTTGAAATGGCGGCCCGCGTGCCCCTGTTGATAAGTGCTCCGGGGCAATTCAGTGCGAACAGGGTCAGCGCGGCTGTGTCCACCGCCGACCTGTTGCCAACTTTCGTCGAACTGGCCGGCGGCACGCTGGAGCCGGGTCTGCCGCTGGATGGCCGTTCGCTGTTGCCGCATCTGCAAGGGCAGGGCGGCCACGATGAAGTCTTCGGTGAGTACATGGCCGAAGGCACGATCAGTCCGTTGATGATGATCCGTCGCGGCGCCTTCAAATTTATCTACAGTGAAAGCGACCCTTGTCTGCTCTTTGACGTAGCCAACGATCCGCGAGAACTGGAAGAACTCAGCCAATCACTACAACATCGCCAACTATTCGCCGATTTTCTCGCCGAGGCGCGAGCCAAGTGGGATGTTCCGGCGATTCACCGCGATGTGTTGGCCAGCCAGCGCCGTCGTCGTTTTGTCGCCGATGCGTTGACCATCGGCAAGCTGAAGAGCTGGGACCACCAGCCGCTGGTGGACGCCAGTCAGCAGTACATGCGCAACCACATCGACCTCGATGATCTGGAACGCAAGGCCCGTTATCCACAACCCTGCCAAAACAAATAATGTTAAGGGGAAGTCCATGCGCAAGTTATCCACAGCACTGACGATCAGCCTATTGGCGCTGGGCAGCGGATCGGTATTCGCCGAGCAAAGCTGCGAGACAGTGAAAATGGCCGATCCGGGCTGGAGCGACATCGCCGCGACCAATGCCATTACCGGGTTTCTGCTGGACGGCATGGGCTACAAGGCCAAGGTCGACACACTCGCGGTGCCGATCACCTTTGGCGGTTTGAAGGACGGCCAGGTCGATGTATTCCTCGGCAACTGGATGCCGGCGCAGCAGGGTTTCTACGACAAGTTCGTCGCAACCGGTGACGTCACGCAACTGGCGAAAAACCTCGACGGCACCGAGTTCACCCTGGCGGTGCCGGACTACGTATGGGACGCGGGTGTGCATAACTTTTCCGACCTGAACAAATACGCCGACAAGTTCGAGCGCAAGATCTACGGCATCGGCTCCGGTGCACCAGCGAACATCTCGTTGCAGGAAATCATCAAGAAGAACGACTTCGACATGGGTCAGTGGAAACTGATCGAGTCCAGCGAACAGGCGATGCTCGCCGAGGTATCGCGGGCGGTGAAAAAGCAGAAATTCGTCACCTTCCTCGGCTGGACGCCGCACCCGATGAACGTGCAGCTGAAAATGCATTACCTGAAGGGTGGCGAGAAATACTTCGGTGATACCGGCAGCGTGTTTACCCTGACGCGCAAGGGTTACGCCGAGGCTTGCCCGAACGTGGGTAAATTGCTGACCAATCTTTCGTTCACTCAGGAGATGGAGAACAGCATCATGGCCGAGGTGGTGAACAAGAAGGTCAGTAATGCTGATGCGGCGAAGGCGTGGATCAAGGCTAATCCGGCGGTGCTGGACAAGTGGCTGGATGGCGTCAAAACCGTGGATGGCAAGGATGCGTTGCCAGCCGTGAAAGCCAAGCTGTAACGGTATCCAACAGTTGACCCACTTCCTGTGGTGAGGGGATTTATCCCCGTTGGGCTGCGAAGCCGCCCCAAATCCAGTATTCACGGTGTATCAGGTAAACCGAATGCGATGGTTTTGCGACTGCTGCGCAGCCGAACGGGGATAAATCCCCTCGCCACAATGATTGCTGAGTCCTGATAGGCTTGTTGAAAACCCCAACCGCGAGGACCCATGGCCTTCCCCAGCCGCCGCTCACTGCTGCCCTTCCTCACCTGGCTCCCGCGGCAAACCCGCGCCAGCGTCGGTCGGGATCTGATCGTCGGCCTCAGCGGTGCGATTCTCGCGTTACCCCAGTCGATTGCCTACGCCCTGATCGCCGGTCTCCCACCGGAATACGGCCTCTACGCCGCGATCATCCCGGTGCTGATCGCCTGTCTGTGGGGTTCATCGTGGCACCTGATCTGCGGCCCGACGGCGGCGATTTCGATTGTGCTGTATGCCAGCGTCAGTCCGCTGGCCGTGCCAGCCTCCCAGGACTACATCACCCTGATCCTGCTGCTGACCTTTCTCGCCGGGATTTTCCAGTGGTTGCTCGGTTTGCTGCGGTTCGGCGCACTGGTGAATTTCGTCTCGCATTCGGTGGTGCTCGGTTTCACCCTTGGCGCGGCTGTGGTGATTGCCATTGGGCAGTTGCCGAATCTGCTCGGGCTGGAGCTGCCCGCGAAAGCCACGGCGCTGGCCAGCCTGATGGATTTGCTGCAACACCTTGGGGCTGTGGATAAACCCTCTTTGCTGCTCGGCATCGCTACGGTGGTGGTGGGCGTGGTGCTGAAACAATTGCTGCCGCGCTGGCCGACGCTGTTGATCACTCTAGTGTTGGCCAGTTTGCTGGTATGGCTGTGGCCGGCGATGTTCGGCCACGTGCATCTGGTCAGCGCTTTTGTCGGCCGCTTGCCGCCCTTCAGCGGGTTGCCGCTGGATCTGGACTTGATCCTGCGCCTGCTGCCGAGCGCTGTGGCGGTGGGCATGCTCGGGCTGGTCACCAGTCTGTCGATTGCGCGTTCGATTGCCGCGCGCTCGCAGCAGTTGCTCGATGCCAATCAGGAAGTTCGCGCGCAGGGTTTATCGAATATTGTCGGGGCGTTCTTTTCCGGATCGCTGTCGGCCGGATCATTCACCCGCTCGGGATTGAGTTATGAGGCGGGTGCCTGCTCGCCGCTGGCCGGAGTGTTTTCGGCAATCTGGGTCGCGCTGTTCGCGATTTTCGGCGCCGGGCTGATCGCGCACATTCCGATCCCGGCCATGGCCGGCAGCATTTTGCTGATCGCCTGGGGGCTGGTGGATCATCGTGGCATTCGCGCATTGCTGCGAGTCAGCCGTGCCGAGTTCGTGGTGATGGGCCTGACTTGCCTCGCCACGTTGCTGCTGGAATTGCAGACGGCGATTTATGCCGGGGTGCTGGCGTCGCTGTTCTTTTATCTCAAGCGCACCTCGCAACCCCGGGTACAGCATTGGCGTGATGGCGAGGACGATGTGCTGCGCGTCGGCGGCTCGATCTTTTTCGGCGCCAGCCATTACCTGCAAGTGCGCCTGCAACGCATGCACGGTGCGCGGGTGGTGATCGAGGCGCAGCAGATCAACTTTATCGACTATTCGGGCGTGGAAATGCTGCACCAGGAGGCGCGGCGCTTGCTGAGCCAGGATCGCAGCCTGACCTTGCGCGGGGCGCGGCCGCAGGTGGTGGAGGAGTTGAGAAAGCTTGAAGGGCCGGAGAAATGTCCGATCCGGTTTGAAGATTGAACTGATATCAGCACATACCCTGTGGGAGCGAGCCTGCTCGCGAAGACGGAGGCACATCCAATATTGATGTGTCAGACAGACCGCATTCGCGAGCAGGCTCGCTCCCACAGGGTGATTTATTGTGCCAACTGGCGGCGTAGCTCGGCCAGGACCGGCGCAGTGTCCGGGCGCACACCGCGCCACAAAAAAAACGCCTCCGCAGCCTGCTCGGCCAGCATCCCCAAACCATCCATCGATACCGCCGCACCATGCTCGCTTGCCCAGCGGCAGAATGCGGTCGGTTCCTTGCCATACATCATGTCGTAGCACAGGGTCTTGCCCGGCTCGATCAGGCTCGGTGAAATCGGCGGCACCTCGCCAGTGAGGCTGGCGGAGGTGGCGTTGATGATCACGTCCACCGGCTCCTGCAACCAGTCGAAACCGCTGGCCGACACCGGCCCCAGATCGCAGAACAACTCGGCCAGCAGCTCGGCTTTATCCACCGTGCGATTGGCGATGATCACCGACGCCGGTTTCTCCGCGAGCAACGGTTCCAGCGCCCCACGCACCGCGCCACCCGCGCCGAGCAGCAGAATACGTTTGCCGGTCAGGCTGAACCCGGCGTTTACCGTCAAATCACGCACCAGTCCGGCGCCGTCGGTGTTGTCCCCGAGCAGCGTACCGTCAGCGAGTTGGCTCAAGGTGTTCACCGCACCCGCCCGTTGCGCCCGTGCCGTCAGGCTGTTGGCCAGACGGTAGGCGTCTTCCTTGAACGGCACGGTGACGTTGGCGCCGCGACCTTCCTGGAAAAACGCCGTGGCGCAACCGACGAAGTCGTCGAGCGGCGCCAGCAAGGTGCTGTAGTCGAGGCTTTGCCCGGTCTGTTCGGCGAACAGCTTGTGAATCATCGGCGACTTGCTGTGGCCAATCGGGTTGCCGAAAACGACGTAACGATCCATCAGATGTCCTCAGGCCAGGGCCAGCCAGTCGCGGTCTTGCAGGAAGTACTCGGTCAGGCGCGCCTCTTCACTGCCGGGCTCGGCCTTCCAGTCATAGCCCCAACGCACTTGCGGCGGCAGCGACATGAGGATCGACTCGGTACGCCCGCCCGATTGCAGACCGAACAGCGTGCCTCGGTCGTAAACCAGGTTGAACTCGACGTAACGGCCACGGCGGAATTCCTGGAACTCGCGCTGCTGGGCGCTGAACGGATCATTCTTGCGGCGCTGCACGATCGGCAGATACGCGTCGATGTAGGCATCACCGATGGCACGCATAAACGCGAAACTGGTGTCGAAATCCCACTCGTTCAGGTCATCGAAGAACAGCCCGCCGATGCCGCGCGGTTCGTGGCGATGCTTGATGTGAAAGTAGGTGTCGCACCACGCTTTGTAGCGCGGGTACACGTCTGGACCGAACGGTGCGCAGGCCTGCTCGGCGACGCGGTGCCAGTGGATGCAGTCTTCTTCATTGCCGTAATACGGGGTCAGGTCGAAGCCGCCGCCAAACCACCAGACCGGCTCTTCACCTTCCTTCTCGGCGATGAAAAAGCGCACGTTGGCGTGGGACGTTGGCACGTGCGGGTTGTGCGGATGAATCACCAGCGACACGCCGAGGGCTTCGAAACCACGGCCGGCCAGTTCCGGACGATGAGCACTGGCCGATGGCGGCAGACCGCTGCCGAAGACATGGGAAAAGTTGACGCCGCCCTTTTCGATCAGCGTGCCGTTCTCGATCACGCGGGTCCGACCGCCACCGCCGGCAGGCCGGGTCCAGGCGTCTTCGACGAAACGCGTGCCGCCGTCCTCGTTTTCGAGTGCGGCGCAGATGCGGTCTTGCAGGTCGAGCAGATAGGCCTTTACGGCGTCGGTGCGGGTCGTCATGGCTTCACCTTGAACGGGGCATAACTACGCGGCGCCCCGCAGGCGGGGGTCGGCGCAAATGGGCGCGTAGCATACCACCGCAGGCGAGCGCGCCGCAGTTGACGAAGATCAAGCATGAGAGTTGGATAAGGACCTCGCAAAAGACCCAAGGAGAGCAGGCAGATGGCAAAGCGTATCCAGTTCCGCGCCCACGGCGGTCCCGAAGTGCTCGAGTATGTTGACTACCAACCCGCGGCACCCGGTCCCAATCAAGTACGTGTGGCCAACAAGGCTATCGGCCTGAACTTCATCGACACCTATTTCCGCAGCGGCCTCTACGCGCCGCCAGCCTTGCCGTCCGGTCTGGGCGCTGAAGGCGCCGGCATCGTGGATGCGGTCGGCAGTGACGTCACCCGTTTCAAGATCGGTGACCGTGTGGCGTACGGCAGCGGCCCGCTGGGCGCCTACAGCGAATTGCACGTCCTGCCTGAAGCCAATCTGGTGAAACTGCCGGACGAGATCAGTTTTGAAACCGCCGCAGGGGTGATGCTCAAGGGCCTGACCGTACAATACCTGCTGCGCCAGACCTACGAACTCAAGGGTGGCGAAACCATTCTGTTCCACGCCGCTGCCGGCGGCGTTGGCTCGCTAGCCTGCCAATGGGCCAAGGCGTTGGGCGTGAAGCTGATCGGCACCGTAAGCTCGAAAGAAAAAGCCGACCTGGCCAAGGCCAACGGTGCCTGGGCAACCATCGACTACAGCCACGAAAATGTGGCTGAACGCGTGCTGGAACTGACCGACGGCAAGAAAGTCCCGGTGGTCTACGATGGCGTCGGCAAGGACACCTGGCTGACTTCGCTCGACAGCGTGTCGCCGCGAGGCCTGGTCGTCAGCTTCGGTAATGCTTCGGGTGCCGTGGACGGTGTGAATCTGGGCATCCTCTCGGCGAAAGGCTCGCTGTACGTGACCCGTCCGACCCTGGCGACCTACGCCAACAACGCCGAAAACCTGCAGCGCATGGCCGATGAGCTGTTCGAGATGATCATCAGTGGCAAGCTCAAGGTTGATATCAGCCAGCGTTATCCACTGGCTGAAGCAGCAAAGGCGCAGACCGAGTTGTCAGCCCAGCGCACCACCGGCTCGACCATTCTGCTGCCGTGACACGACGTTACCCCGGTGAGTCCGGGGTAACGCCCAGCTCGATAAAAAACGGCGTCTTGCCGGCAAAGGTTGTTTCGAAGCTACTGCGGTCAAGACGCTGTACCCGCAATCCCAATACTCCGGGCAATCTGAGCAGAGCGCTGGCTTGCGCTTCGCTTTGCAGCGCCTGTTCGAGGACGACTTCTGCACCGGCTGGCAGTTTGTCCTGAGCAATGACCAGTCGCATGCGGACACCGTTGACCTGCCGATTGATTTGTACCTGAACGTCGGTAGTGTCCAGGTCAGGCAACGCCTGGGCGAGTACGCTCATGACCTGTCGCTGCGTGACGATCGCGCCGCCCAATTTTATTGTTGTTTCGACGCGCCCCTCGAGTTGCAGCACGGGCAGCGCGCTGCCACAGGCGCAATTCGCCGCATTGCGCAGCACCCGGCCACGATCTCCAATCCGATAACGCAACAGCGGCACATGGTCGGGCAGCAACGGCGTCAACAGAAACTCACCGCTTGCACCTTCGGCCACCACTTGCAGCGTCTGTGGATCAACCACCTCAAGCAGCATCGCGTCGGCGTGCAGATGATACAAACCGTGTTCAAGATGAGCGCACTGAAAACCGATGGGCCCGGTCTCCGTGGAGCTGTAGCCCAGCGACCGCAGATTTATGGCGGGCCAGTCCCGCGCCAGTTGATCGCGCAGCGGTTTACTGCAGGGCTCCCCGATGTAGTAGAGCCATCGCAGACTCGTCAATTGCTCTGCATCGATATCGTCATGGTTGAACAGAGCAGCCGCGAAGGACGGGGTGCATATCAACGCATCGGCCGCTTGCGACTGAATCAACTCGGCGATCCGCTGAACCCCCATCAACGAACCGGCAGGCAACAGGCGCGCACCGATGTGCTGGACGATGGCTGCGGCGTACTGGAAGGCGCCCTGCATCTCGCCGGCAGTCAGGCAGTTGATGACCACTCCCGGGCGTTCATTCGCCACACCAAACATCCTCGCGCCCAACGGCACGATGCTCGCGTTGAATGCCCAGGAATGGGTGATGTGTTTACGGTTGCCCGTGCTCCCTCCCGACGTCAGGGTCAGTCCGCCACCCGGCGCACGGTGCGAGGCCTCGCCAAGCTCGGAGAACAGCACACCGCCATGCTCGTCCTCCACGGCTTGAATCGGCAATCGATGCAGATCCTCCAGGCTCTGCACATGCCGGATCTGTGGACACAATGCGCAGAACCACGGCAGTGACCGCGCGTGAGTCATCTTGCGTGCAAAGGCTTGGTTCACGTCGTCATTCATCACCAGCCCCTCGCTGACGAATGCCCAGTTCAGCAAAACCGCCCGTCACGGCATTGGCCAGATTCTGCAATTGCGCCTGGCTGTGATTCGCGCTGATGGCCAGGCGCAGCATTGCTTCACCTTTGGCGACCACCGGAAACAACGCGGTGGTGACGGCGATCGCCTGTCGCCGCAGGTGCAGCGCCAGGCTGATCGCATCGCGCTCGGCACCGACGCGGACAAAACGAATCGGTGATGCGACGTCATGATTGCCCAGCACCGGCCCGAGCAATCCGTCGATCAAGGCAGTATTTCGCCACAGCGCCGCCTGTAACTCACCGATCTCCGGTGAAAGATGGATTTTCCCGGAGGCGACTGCCGCGCCGACCCCGCCCATCGACAGTGGCCCGCCGAAGGTATAGGTCGACGCATGACGCCGTATCATCTCGGCATCGCCCGCCGTGAGCACGGTGATCGCCCCTCCGGTCGCACCAAACGCCTTGGACAATGACGACAAAAGGATCAAGCGGTTGCGCAGTCGTTCATCAGCAGCGACGAGCGCATATCCTCCCCCGGCAGCCCCATGGATCGAAGTGCCGTGGGCATCATCCGCATACAGATAGCCTTCAAAGCGCTCCGCCAGCTGTAACAGTCGATTGATCGGGTACAGGCCGCGCATCGAGCCAATGCTGTCGGTCAGGATGATCGGTGTATGGCCAGCCGCGACTGCCGTGGAGCATGCCTGTTCAACTTGCTCCACGACGCTGCAATCACAACGCTGGACGGGGCCGAACTGCCACAGAATCCCTTGCAGCACTTGCATCGAAGCATGGGCAGCCCGGTCGACGATCCAGCTCGGGCCGCGACGCAACGGATAGGACGGCAATTCGCCTGACCCCAGTAGCGGCAGGCAGCCGAGATGCGCACTGCCCACCGAGTTGAAGGTGACCGTGTGCCCCTGAAATATCTGGTTCAACAGCTCATCCAGTTCACACATTGGCGGCAGCAGCGCCCGGGTTCGCGCGGCAGCGAATTGCACGCCGAATGATTCGACAGCCTCCACCGCGCCTTGAACCAGGCGTGGGTCGTATTCCAGCCCCAGATAGGAGCATGAGAGAAACTCGGTCAGTCGCTCGCCGCTGCTCAATTCAATATGCTTGCCGTCGCGCCTTGCCAGTTTCAAACCATTGAGCCCGGCGTCGAATAACTGCTGCTGATCATCGCGCGCCTGACGGACACGATTTTTCACCCAATTGACGGTCGGTTGCTGAGTATTCATCGGGATGCCTGCAAAGGAGATGTCCGGCGATAAACCTGCACGCGCCAGAGTTGAGTTTTTTCTCGTGCGATCGCGGCCTGGTACTCGGCGGTGGTATCGCAGAAACCTGCACAATCGGGTCGGACAACATGCAAATGGCCACGGATGACCGTCAACGCCGCTTCGGCAAGCGACGGGCGCAGGCGCTGCAAGACGCTGGCGCCAGTGGCCTTGGGCATGAAGGAGGGCACGTCCGAGAGCGAGACGAAATCGATGTCCGTGTGACTGGCGGCACACTCGAAAATGTCAGCCTGCATCACCCTTAATTCGCACTGCTGAAGAGCTTCTCGGGCCTTGTCGAAAATCTTCGGCTCGCACTCCAGCGGGAAGCCTTGCGGGTCGCGCAGCTCACCGAAAAACAGCATTTGCAGGAAAAAGCTCTCACGCACGACTTGCGTGGTGGACAGGGAATGGAAAATCCCCAGGTACACCTCGCGAGAACTGATCCCCAGGTTGTTGCGGGGAAACGAGCCCTTGTACAGCAGCGAGTTGAGCACCGCTGCGTTGCCCAACAACGCAATCACCGCCCGCCAGCGCTTCAGAGGAAACCGGCTGCGGTAATAGCTGGTTTGCTCGTCGAGGTCCCTGCACTGAAAGATCTCCCGACCCGCCTTACCGGTAAACAGCCGGTTGACCTTCGCCAACCGCTGCAAAGTCTGCTCGAAAGCCCCCATGTAGATCGGCCCTTGCCATTGACGGGCCTGGAAAAACTCCGCCAGCCAGCGCCGATCGGCCCGCGGTACGTCGAGTTGCTGCAGGATGGATTGGCGTCGTGATACCTGAATCCCCGCCCGGTACCCCATGAAATCCATGAACGTTTCGTGGTCGGTCTGCTCCAGTAGGGCGAATCGCAACCGCGTAACGTCAGTTGCGGCGCGCTGATATCAGTGCAGGTCATGCGCGTCGGACTGCGGGCCAACAGCGGCAAAAGCCGTCCGCCACTCCCGGCAACACCTATCACGTGCCTGGCACGCGCCGGCAGGATCGCGTATTCCAGCGCGGTGTCTTCATCCCCCAGTGCGTAGTTCAGTTGCTGGAAGTAGTCAGCCATGCCTGCCTCCCTGCACCCACTGGAGAAATCGCCGTGAAACCCTCATGAGTCGGCCAATGCATGGAGAAAGTCATAACGCGGTGCGAGGTCGTTTTGCCAGGCCTCATATTGCTCATAAACGGCTTCAAGCATGTTGCCGGTCAGGCGCAAGCTGGTTTCCATCACATTGGCAATGGCGTCCCAGTCACACTGGCGTTTACAAGTACGCTGCAGGATCAGTTTTATTTCGTTGAAGTGCTCGACATCAATATCGGAGTGGGCAACGAAGAATGTCAATTGAGCCGGTTTCAATGACAGTGTTTCGCTCAACTTATTGATAAGCGGAGTAATGAATTGATAGGCATTTTCCGCCCAATAACTGTATCCCAGACGCTGTAGCGGATTACCGGTGAAAGAGATCCAGTATAGATAGGCAATCAACACTTCGGTTGCTGGAAGTACCGGAGGCATATCAAAGTTCTCATTCTTCAGGCCAAGACTCAGGACATCATGCAATGCCATTTTTTCATGACCAACTTCTTGTGCCGCGTGTTCAAAACAGAATTTTGCATAGACCGGATTATCGGCATGACGCACACCGACCAGGCCCTGGTTTCGCGCATTGTGGGCGGTGTAGTGAAAGGTCTCGATCATGTAGATCGCATATAGCGCCTTGGAAACTTTGCCTTCACGTATGGCTTTTACCAAGCGTGAACTGTCGAGTATCTCGGCCCAGGATTTTTCGATTCGCTGATCAAGCAAGATCAACTGTTGTTCAAAACTGAGTGGCGCATTCATCGTGGTGCTCCGGTTGGTCGACGTTGGAATGATCAGGTTGTTGTACAGCCGCAAGGATCTGCTGCCATTGCGCGGACAGCAGCCAGTAGCCACCGCGAGCGCGTTGCTCGATTTGCAGGGCGTCGGAGGTGATCGGTGTCAGGCCGAATCGTTGGAACAGTCGCCGTTGCGGCGTTCGGCAAAGCGCCGTGACGCCTTGATAGCCCTGCTTGATCGCCCAGGCTGTGGCGGCTGCCAGCAGGCAGTTGATCGGCACGGGCAGATGATTGCGCGAGTGAGTAATCAAGCGGCTGAACTCGACATGGCGCGCCAACGCCACGGTGGGCGAAACCTGCCGATGCGCCAGTGACGCCCACTCGAACGGCGCAGGCGTTACCCTCAATACCGCCACCAGGTGGTCATGCTGATAAAGCAGGAAGTGCGTACTGCGTGACGTAATTCCCAGCCGTTTTTCAAGCATCCGGGCCCGGGATGTCAGCATGTAATGTTGCAATCGCAAGCGAAACTGCCGGCCAATAAATCGTTCAAACTCTTGCGTGTCTGAACCCGCTTCAAGAATAACAACGCGGCAATCTTCATGGCGACTGCTCAGGGTTGCCTGAAGTGACTGCAGATAATCCATGAGTTGCAAATCCGTAGTATCCATTCTTTCTCCGCAGACGTTAACTTATCGAAGTTTCCTTGGCGCATTTGAATAATGGATGCTTTTGGAAATATCGCCACTGCGTGACTTCTGATAATTACGTGGGAAAAGTTACTGAAAATGAATACTTACCGATTATTCTTACGCGCACAGCCAATAACAAAACAACAAAATTGTTGAACTTGGTTAATGACTTGAAGGATAAATCGCAGGCATGTGTAGTACTCCTCGCCATACAAGCCGAGGAGTATTCAATAGATGAAGTTCGAAGTGATGTCAGTCGGGACGAATGATATTGCCGGTGGCCAGATCACGGATGACGCTGGGGTTCTTGCGACCGCCCAACTCACCACCGAGGATCAAATCGACCTGTCCGCGGAAATACTGCTCGACCCGCAACCGCGTGCGCGCCGCCGGCCGTCCCTGCGGGTTGGCCGACGTCGAGATCAACGGCCCGACCATCGAGCACAAGTCACGCACCTGCGGGTGATCACTGACCCGCAGCGCCACGGTGTCGTGCACCCCGGTGACCCACTCCGGCAGCAGGTTCTGATGCGGCACCAGCCAGGTGTTCGGCCCCGGCCAAGTGCTAGCCATACGGTCGATCCACTCTTGCGGGAAGTCTTCGAACAGGAAGTCGAACTGGCGAATGTTGTCGGCAACCAGAATCAGTCCCTTGTCGACCGAGCGATTCTTGATCGCCAGCAGCCGATCCACCGCGTCTTCGTTCCACGGGTCGCAACCCAGCCCCCAGACGGCTTCGGTTGGATAGGCAATCACCGCCCCGGCGCGAATCTCTCGTGCGGCTTGTTGCACACGCCAACTGTTGACCATGAAAAAATCTCCGCAAACAGGTTTCGCGCAGTTTACCGATCTTCCTTGTAAAACCTAGCTCACCCGCGCAAACCAGCGGCCGTTTTCACTCACGGCACGGCCATCCATTTCCAGCTCGGTGAGGGCCGCCAGGACTTTGGGCAACGCCCAGCCACTGCTGTCGGCCAACGCCTCACTGGTGTGCGGCGCCGCATGAAGCAGAGCAAGCAACGGATGCTCAGGTTTCGGCGTGTCTGCGCAGTGCGGCAAATGCTGCCAGCCACGCAGGGCTTCGAGGATATGTTCGATGGTTTCCACCAGCACCGCACCGTCGCGGATCAACTGGTGACAACCGCGCGCGCCGGGGTGATGGATCGAGCCGGGAATGGCGTAAACCTCTCGCCCCTGTTCCGCCGCCAGCCGTGCGGTGATCAACGACCCACTGGCAACACTTGCCTCAACCACCAGCACACCTAGGGACAAACCACTGATGATCCGGTTGCGTCGCGGAAAGTTGCTCGCAGTGGGACCGGCGTCCAGCGGAAACTCCGAAAGCACCGCGCTGCCGGAGGCAATCATCGCGTCAGCCAGCCGCCGATTGCGCTGTGGATAAAACTTTTCCAGACCGGTGCCCAACACACCGACCGTGAGCCCGCCGACATCCAGAGCCGCCTGATGCGCCGCAGCATCAATGCCCAGGGCCAGACCGCTGGTGATGACAAAACCGGCCCCGGCCAGGCTGCGGGAAAACGCTGCAGCAGTGTCCATTCCCGGTCGCGATGCACGGCGGCTGCCAACCATCGCCAGTTGCGGTTTCTCCAGAATCAGCGGGTCTCCGGCCACGAACAGCAGCGGTGGCGGATCTGGAATCTGCGCCAGCAGCGCCGGATAATCCACCTGATCCCACATCAGCAAATGTTGTCCCGGCCGCTCTAGCCAGCGCATTGCGTGGCTGGCACCGTCGCGCACCTCGGGGCTGCGCCGCGCTTCGGCTGACGCCACCGGTAAACCGAGCGAGCGCCAGGCGCTCGCCGGAGCGCTGATGGCTTTTGACGCTGAGCCAAAGGCTTCGAGCAATTTGGCAAACCGCTTCGGACCGATTTCCGGCAGGCGGTGCAGGCGCAGGCGCGCTTCCAGTTCCGCAGGGGAAACCGGCGTACAGACAGACAGCGTCATGGATCATCCTTGATCGTTATAAGTCCCGAACTATTCGGAACAAGCTGTGGATAACTCTGTTGGTAACTTGTGAAGCTTGCTTACGGATTTCGCACCTTGTCGAGCACCGCCAGCGAGCGCGATGCATTGAGAACGAGGCCATAACTGAGTTTGTCGTAGGTGCGGAATACCATCAGCAGTCCTGCCCGTTCGTCGGGGATTTTCAGCGGTTGACCCGTGACCCGGTCGCGCACGGTTTCCCCGGTTTTCATGACCACCAGGACATTGCCCTCGGCAAGACCGTCACGTTTACCTTTGTTCAGGGTGACCACGTCCATCACGCCGATCTGCGTGACGCCGCGCGGCACGTCGATGATCACGCCGTTAATATTGCTGGTCGGCGCGCTGGGCATGAACGTCGAATTGATCGAGCGCTCCTCGCCGCTGAACAAGCGGTCGCCGAGGCGCACTTCCTGGGTGGTGCGTTGCAGGGCGAGAGTGGCGACATCGCCTTCGGTGGCGACGATCTCACCGCCGCCGATGTCATCGGCGTTGATCCCGAGAAATTCCTTGGTTTGTGGGTCGGTGTAGACCTTGCCCTGGCGGAAGATGCCGTAGACCGGCTGATTCGGGTCGAAATGTCCGCGAGCGAAGATCCGGTCTCCGGTACCGCTGAGCACCCGTTCGGCATCGCCGGCGACGATGTACGGCGCCTTGTCGAAATCCTCGACCTTGTCGACGATGCGGTTGCTCAGCAGAAAGCTGTTGATCGACTTCAGCGGAATACTCGGAATCGCCTCGGCCACCGGGCTGGTGCGGATGCGTGGTGACAGCTTGATGGTGCCGCGCGACTCGCCGCGATTGACGGTCAGGCGTGGTTCGCCATTGACGTAACTGAGCGTCAGCGTGTCGCCGGGATAGATCAGGTTGGGGTTTTCGATCTGCGGGTTGGCCCGCCACAGTTGTGGCCATTGCCAGGGCTCGCGCAGGTATTTGCCGGAAATGTCCCAGAGCGTGTCCCCGGAAACCACCGTGTATTGCTGTGGAAAACCATCCCTGAGTTGCACTTGCCCTTGTGCAGCGCCAGCCGAAGCCAACAGCAGCAGGGCGAGTAGTGTTTTCCTCATGCAGTGAATCCCTTTATCATGTGCACTCGCGTGAATCGTCAGAGCCCCCGTGGCTCGCTCCTGCAATTGCAGCAGCTACGCTTCACAACGGTAGCCTGCATCTTCGGACCTGCCAGGCCATCGACCCGACTTTACTCAATACGTGCAGCAATCAGCCTATGGCCATTTTAAACATCCTCGAATTTCCGGACCCGCGTCTGCGTACTATCGCCAAGCCTGTGGCTGTAGTGGACGACGAAGTGCGTCAGTTGGTCGATGACATGTTTGAAACAATGTATGAAGCGCCGGGCATCGGCCTCGCCGCGACCCAGGTCAACGTGCACAAACGTATCGTCGTGATGGACCTTTCCGAAGACCGCACCGAACCCCGGGTGTTCATCAACCCCGAGTTCGAATCGCTGACCGAAGAGATGGACCAGTATCAGGAAGGCTGCCTCTCGGTACCGGGCTTCTACGAAAACGTCGACCGCCCACAGAAGGTCAGGATCAAGGCGCTGGACCGCGACGGCAAGCCCTATGAACTGATCGCCGAAGGCCTGCTCGCAGTGTGCATCCAGCACGAATGCGACCACCTCAACGGCAAATTGTTCGTCGATTACCTGTCCACGCTCAAACGCGACCGGATCAAGAAGAAACTGGAAAAGCTGCATCGCCAGAACGCTTGATGCCCTCCTTCAAAGGCTTGCTGCGGCAAGCCTTTTTCTTTTTATGAGACTCCCTGAATGACTGAGCCACTGCGCATCGTTTTTGCCGGCACCCCGGAATTCGCCGCCGAACACCTCAAGGCCCTGTTGAGCAGCCCTTACGAGATCGTTGCGGTCTACACCCAACCGGATCGTCCGGCCGGTCGCGGGCAAAAACTGATGCCGAGCCCGGTTAAACAACTGGCGCTGGAAAATAATATCCAGGTGTTGCAGCCACCGACGCTGCGCAACACTGACGCGCAGGCTGAACTGGCCGCACTGAAGCCGGACTTGATGGTGGTGGTCGCCTACGGCCTGATCCTGCCGCAAGCGGTGCTGGATATTCCGCGTCTGGGCTGCATCAACAGCCACGCCTCGTTGCTGCCACGCTGGCGCGGTGCGGCGCCGATTCAGCGCGCCGTGGAACACGGTGATGCCGAAAGCGGCGTGACCGTGATGCGCATGGAGGCCGGTCTCGACACCGGGCCGATGCTGCTCAAGGTCGTCACCCCGATCAGTGCCGAAGACACGGGCGGTACGCTGCATGACCGTCTCGCCGAAATGGGCCCGCCGGCCGTGGTGCAGGCAATTGCCGGCCTGGCCGCCGGTACGCTGGAAGGCGAAGTGCAGAATGACGAGCTCGCCACCTACGCACACAAATTGAACAAGGACGAGGCCCGCATCGACTGGAGCCGTCCGGCGGTTGAGCTGGAACGCCTTGTCCGCGCTTTCAATCCATGGCCGATTACCCACAGCACCCTCAACGGTGAAGCGCTGAAAGTGCTGGCGGCAACCCTCGCCGACGGCAACGGCGCGCCGGGCACTATCCTCAGCGCCAGCAAGGACGGCCTGATCGTCGCCTGCGGTGAGCAGGCGCTGTGCCTGACCCGCCTGCAATTGCCGGGCGGCAAGGCGCTGAACTTCAGCGACCTGTTCAACAGCCGTCGCGAGAAATTCGCCGCGGGCACCGTCCTCGGCGCAGCGGTGGACGCACAATGAATCCGCGTCTGGCCGCCGCCAAAGCACTCGCCGCCGTGCTCAGCGGCAAAGCCTCGCTGAACAGCTCACTGCCAACACAGCTGGACAAGGTCGAGGATCGCGATCGCGGTTTCACTCAGGATCTGGCCTTCGGCACCGCACGCTGGCAGCCGCGTCTGTCAGCGCTGGCCGAGAAGCTGCTGCAGAAACCGTTCAAAGCCGCCGACGCCGATGTTGAGGCGTTGCTGTTGGTCGGTCTCTACCAATTGCTCTACACCCGCGTACCGGCCCACGCCGCCATCGGCGAAACCGTCGGTTGCGCCGACAAGCTGAAAAAGCCCTGGGCCAAAGGCCTGCTCAATGCCGTGCTGCGTAACGCCCAGCGCGAAAGCGAAGCGATTTTCGCCGAGCTGGAGCGCGACCCGGTGGTACGCACCGCCCACCCGCGCTGGTTGCAAAAATCCCTGAAAGCCTTCTGGCCGGAACAGTGGGAAGCTATCTGCGAGGCGAACAACGCGCATCCGCCGATGATCCTGCGGGTCAATCGCCGCCATCACAACCGCGACGCTTACCTCGGTCTGCTGACTGACGCAGGGATCGCCGCAACGCCGTGCATTTACAGCCGCGACGGCATCATCCTCGAAGCCGCCACCGACGTGCGCAGCCTACCGGGTTTCGCCGAAGGCTGGATCAGCGTGCAGGACGAAGCCGCGCAACTGGCCGCTGATCTGCTCGATCTGGCACCGGGCCAACGCGTGCTCGACGCCTGCTGCGCCCCCGGCGGCAAGACCTGCCACATCCTTGAAGCCGAACCGGCGTTGGCCGGCGTGGTGGCGGTGGATCTGGAAGCCAAGCGTCTGGTGCGCGTCAGGGAAAACCTTGAGCGCCTCGGCCTCAACGCCGAACTGATCGCTGCCGACGGTCGCGATACCGAAAAGTGGTGGGATGGCAAACCGTTTCAGCGCATTCTGCTCGACGCGCCGTGCTCGGCCACCGGCGTGATCCGCCGTCATCCGGACATCAAGCTGACCCGTCAGCCGGACGACATCGTCGCCCTCGCGCAACTGCAAGGCGAGCTGCTCGACGCCATGTGGAAAACCCTCGAAGTGGGCGGCATCCTGCTCTACGCCACCTGCTCGACGCTGCCGACCGAAAACACCGAGGTGATTGCCGCATTCCTTGAGCGCACGCCAGGTGCCCGGGAACTGGATCTGGCCACGACTGCCGGGATCAAACAGCCTCACGGTCGCCAATTGCTGGCCCAGCAGGGCGGGCATGACGGGTTCTACTACGCCAAGCTGATCAAGATCGCTGCCGCGCGCGGCTAAACGGATTCAATGGAGTGACTGGATGAAAATCATCATCCTCGGTGCAGGGCAGGTCGGCGGTTCGCTGGCCGAACATCTGGCCAGTGAAGCCAATGACATCACGGTGGTCGACACCGACGGCGAGCGCCTGCGCGACCTCGGCGACCGTCTCGACATCCGCACCGTGCAGGGCCGTGGCTCGCTGCCGTCGGTGCTGCGTCAGGCCGGCGCCGACGACGCCGACATGCTGGTCGCGGTGACCAACAGCGACGAAACCAACATGGTCGCCTGCCAGGTCGCTCACACACTTTTCCACACGCCGACCAAGATCGCCCGAGTACGCGAAGCGTCCTACCTCAATCGCGAAGAACAACTGTTCCAGAACGAAGCGATTCCGGTCGACGTGCTGATCAGCCCCGAGCAGGTTGTTACCAACTATATCAAACGCCTGATCCAGCATCCCGGCGCCTTGCAGGTGATCGATTTCGCCGAAGGGGCGGCGCAACTGGTGGCGGTGCGGGCCTATTACGGCGGTCCGCTGGTGGGCCAGCAACTGCGCCAGCTGCGCGAGCACATGCCGAACGTCGAGACCCGCGTCGCCGCGATTTTCCGTCGTGACCGGCCGATCCTGCCGCAGGGCGACACGGTGATCGAGGCCGATGACGAAGTCTTCTTCATCGCTGCCCGTGAGAATATTCGTGCGGTGATGAGCGAAATGCGTCGTCTCGACGAGACCTACAAGCGCATTGTCATCGCTGGCGGCGGGCAGATCGGCGAACGTCTGGCCGAGGCCATCGAAAGCCGCTACCAGGTGAAGATCATCGAGATGAACCCGGCACGTTGCCGCTATCTCTCCGATACCCTCGACAGCACCGTGGTGTTGCAGGGCAGCGCCTCGGATCGCGATCTGCTGCTGGAAGAAAACATCGCCGATGCCGACATCTTCCTCGCGCTGACCAACGATGACGAAGCCAACATCATGTCGTCGTTGCTGGCGAAACGGCTGGGGGCGAAGAAGGTCATGACGATCATCAACAACCCGGCCTACGTCGACCTGATCCAGGGCGGCGACATCGATATTGCCATCAGCCCGCAACTGGCGACCATCGGCACCTTGCTGGCCCACGTGCGGCGTGGCGATATCGTCAGCGTGCACTCATTGCGCCGCGGTGCGGCGGAGGCCATCGAGGCGATTGCCCACGGTGATGCGAAATCGAGCAAAGTCATCGGCAAGCCCATCGAGAAAATCGGTTTACCGCCGGGTACCACGATCGGCGCGGTGATCCGCAACGAACAGGTGATCATCGCCCATGACGACACCGTGATCGAAGCGGGCGACCATGTAATTCTGTTCCTTGTGGATAAAAAGCATATCCGCGATGTGGAGAAGCTGTTTCATGTGGGGTTGAGCTTTTTCTGAGGTTTGCGCTGACGGCACTGGCCCCTTCGCGAGCAGGCTCGCTCCCACGTTTGGAATGCATTTCCCCTGTGGGAGCGAGCCTGCTCGCGAAGGGGGTCTCAATAAACCCCATCAACACCTGACACTTCGAAGAAAGGAAATCCACCGATGCTCGAATCCCTGGAAAAAATGCTCGCCAAGGGTGTGGATAACTCCCTGCTGCGCTTCGGCCTCGGCAAGGGCTATCTGGACCTGGGCGAAAACGCCAAGGCTGCCGAGCATTTCCAGCGCTGCGTCGGTTTCGATCCGAAGTATTCAGCGGCATGGAAACTGTTGGGCAAGGCGCAGCTCGCACTGGGCGATCATGCCGCTGCGCGGCAGGCATGGGAGCAAGGTCTGGAAGCGGCCCGTGCCCATGGCGACAAGCAGGCCGAAAAGGAAATGACGGTGTTTCTGAAGAAGCTCGAGCGTCAGGTGCAGTAAATCAAAGGTAGCGAAGACCGATGCCCTCGGCATCCACCGTCACCACTTCCATCCGCACCCGTGGCGCGCCTGTGGGTAAATCCTGCACCTGGCCATAAACCACCGCGCCTTTGGGCAACGACGCCAGGCGCGGGTGCTGCACATACACCCCGGTGGGCGACAAATTGCGCGTCTGCCCGAGGCATTCGCCGAAACTGTCGTGGGTGATCTTGATGCGGAAGGATTTGCGTTGTTCGGACATCTTCATGCGCCCTTGAATGAACGAAGTTGTGGATAACCATAGAAGCCAGATCAAGAGATCGTCCGATCGCGGCCCGAACCTTCGGCAGCTCCTACAAGTTATCCACAGAATGTGCCAACTTCTTCAGTACCAGCGTTCTTCGCCGGGTGGACGCTTTTTGAAGCGCTTCATGCTCCACATGTACTGGCTTGGATACGCCGCCACATAGCGCTCGACCACTTTACTCATCGCTGCGCAGGATTCAGCGGTATCGGTGCTGTACATGGCTTCGGGCGCGGCTTCGAGGATCACTTTGTAGCCAGAGCCGTCAGGCAGGCGCAGTGCATGCAGGAACACGCCAACCGCTTTGCCGCCGGCCAGCATGTTCGGCACGAATTTGCTGGTCAGCGCCTGGGTGGCGAAGAACGGTACGAAGATCCCGGCGGATTCGGCCGGTTCCGGGTCAGCGGGAATGCCCACTGCACCACCTTTGCGCACTTCCTTGATGACGCTGAGAATGCCTTCCTTGGTGGAGGCGGCGACTTTGTTGCCCAACTGCACGCGTTGCTTGCGCAGCAATTCGTCCACCGCCTTCAACTTGGGCGGCCGGTAGAAAATGATCGGTTTGCACTGGCTGCAATAGAAGTGGTTGAGCACTTCCCAGTTGCCCAAGTGGCTGGTGATGCCGACCACGCCTTTGCCCGAGGCCAGCGCATCCTTGAGGATGTCGAGGCCTTCGACTTCGCGCACCAGGTCGATGGAGCGCTGGGCTGGCCAGATCCACGCGCAGGCGCTTTCGGTCAGCGACTTGCCGATGTCTTTCAGGCTCTGCCCGACCAGACGCTCACGCTCGGCCGGGTCCATCTGTGGAAAACATTTGGCAAGGTTGATCCGCACCACGTCGCGGGAACGGTTGGGGGTTTTCCACATGATCCAGCCAATCGCCGAACCCACGGCCTGCACGGCCCGCCATGGCAGCAGGGCAAACAGCCGCAGAGCGCCTACCAGCAAGGCGCCTTTAAACTTTTCCACAGGTCACTCCTGATCTTGTGCTGTGCGCGAGGCGGCCATTCTAACCGCCGTTGACGAGCTGCGCGTAGCGGTCGCAGTCCCGGGTGTGATCCATGACCATGCCCGAGGCCTGCATCAGCGCGTAGCAAATGGTCGGTCCGACGAACGTGAACCCGGCCTTTTTCAGGCCTTTGCTCATCGCCAGCGCTTCGGGAGTGATCGCCGGGACTTCACTGCGATCCTTGAAATGATTGATGATCGGTTGGTCGCCGACGAACGACCAGAGGAACGCCACCGGATCCTCCAGCGCCAGCCAGGCCTGGGCATTACGGCGGGCGGCGTTGAGTTTGAGACGGTTGCGGATGATCCCCGGATCGAGCATCAATTCGTCGATTTCAGCGTCGCTCATCTGCGCCACGCGCTGTACGTCGAAGCCGAACAACACCTCGCGATAACGCTCGCGCTTGCGCAGCACGGTGATCCATGACAGCCCTGCCTGGAACCCTTCGAGCAAAAGCAACTCGAACAAACCCTGCGCATCGCGTAGCGGCGTGCCCCACTCCTGATCGTGATAAGCCATGTACAGCGGATCTTCGGTACACCAAAAGCAGCGTGGCATAAGGCTCCAGGGGGTGGAGGTGCGACTGACTCGGTTATAT